>CALHBL010000157.1 GCA_937930825.1 uncultured Bacteriovoracaceae bacterium | reverse complement strand
GATCCCAAAGAATAAGATCATATGAATCAAGAAGGTGATCTAAGAACTGCTCAAGGTCATAATTACGTATTTTACGCTGAATCTTCTTTAATTCAGAAAATTCTACAATATCAAAACCACCCGCATGGTTCACATCATAAGTGAAACCTTCATCAAACACATCTCTTGACTTTACGCTAAGACTCTCAGCAATGGTATTATAGAAAGAACCTAGAATTTCACTCGTAATAATACAGATATTAATGTCTTCATGGTAATTAAAGAATGAAGTAATCCCCAGAACTGACTTTTCTCTTTCTATATCTAAACGACATGAAGCAAAGGAGAAAGACTTGAGCCCAGAATTAAAATCCTTTAAAAAACTACTACCAACTTTATAAAGCTCCATATGATCTTTAGCACGGTAGTAAAAGGAATTTCCGCTCTTATTTTTTTTACGAGTTAAGGTGTGTTTTTCATAGTTGAGCTGTTTTTCTGCTCCACTGGAATGACTCCCCTTAAGCTTAAGACTAAGTTTACTCTTTAGTTGACCCTGACTATCAGACTCGACAACTTTATTCTCAACATGATCTCTATTAAGACTTTTACTTTGAAATTTTTCTTCATTATCACTTTCACTGTTGAATTCTTCTTCATTAATACTTTCACTGTGAACCTCTTCTTCAGCTTCTGGAAAATCAAATTTCAGACTTGACTTTGGCTTAGGAAGAATATCATTCTCTTGAACTATTTTAGCGTCATCACTCAATCGGCCAAAAAAATCTTGATTAACTAAAGTCTCTAGAGCATCAAGATTGAATTTCTTCTCTTCTTCTTCCACCAAAGCGAGGTGCTTGCCAGAAAGGTGAGACTGCACTTGATCCTCTAAGAGTGAATTCATCTCTTCATTATTTTTAAATGGCTCAAAGAGAAGAGAAACTCTAGTGGCCTCATTCAAACTAATTTTTTCTATTACAACCTGGTTAATCCCGTTATGGGTAGCAATAAATTTCTTTAAAGAACGCGGATCAATAATATCAATTCCACTTTCTCTATAAATTTTCACTTGGGTAAAGTCTTCTGTTTGTGAATCTAAGAATGATTCATCAACACTTACATTCTTTTCAAAGAACTCGGATTTGAGTTTGAACTCACTCTCAAACTGAGAGTCAATAACCCTTTGATCACCATCAACAACTTCTACTTTTGAAGAGCTGGGGCCATCTTGAATCGGTTTAATTTTCAAAGCTTTTGTCATTATCACCACTAAAAAGGTTTCTACCTAGTAACCTAATCGACAAATTGACTGCGATGATTAATTAAAAAGCGGCTAAAGAACTCCAGTGTTAAAGATACCTCTTACTATATGAGGAAGGGGTCTCTTTTAAAAAAGTGATTACGACGACTTAAGCCCTATACCCGACTTTCGGAGTCCAGTGATGATTTTTTCTTCACACTCTTTTATATAATCCCCCGGCAAAGTTTTCTCCGGATCTTGAAATAAGGAGCGCATTGTAATAAAGCGATCACTCGAGTTACCCGGACTAAAAACATCAACTATCTCATGACCAGAGCACTCTTTTATTTTAATTTTTTGTAAAGCTTTAAAAATAAGTTCAACACTCTCTTCCTTTGCTAAGGTAACAGTATAATCGAAACGACTACCAGGAAATTTTGCTAGTGGGCTATAACCAATTTTTTCTTTCAATGGACGAGAAGTAATTTCACTTAAATTAAAGAAAGCAAAACTTAAGTGGCCTTTAATTTTAAATTTCTTTAGCATAAGTGGATGCACACTACAAACCACGCCATTCATTTTACCCATAATTCTAATATTTAGAAACTCTACGGGGTGAATTCCACTCCACTGCTCATCAATCACATTACTCTTAAATTTAGGATGGCGTCCGGTCAGGTCTGAAGGAATATGCGCAAATCGGCAAAGACCTTCACATGTTTCAACGAGGTCTAAAAAAGGGCTTGAGTTCTTATCAAAGAAGCTTATTCCTAATATATCATCTTCTTTAGAGAAGCTCTTATCTCCTTTTAGATAAGTTCTTCCCAATTCAAAGAAGCGAGCATGGTCAAAGTTTTTCTGATTAAGGGCCGCAACTTCTAAGAATGAGGGCACAAGACTTGGCCTCATTCGATCATTCTGAGTGGCCAGGGAATTAACAAGCTTTAATTCTTCGGCTTCATTTTCCCATGAGCATTTCTTTAAAAGTTCTGCGCCAATCAGAGGATAAGTATTAACTTCTAAACTCTTAGCTTCAAGACTTAGAAAGTCTTGAATTCTTCTTTTCAAATGATGAAGAGGAGATAATCTTACAGGAGTAACACTTAATAAAGGACCTACAGGTTCAATATTATCGTAACCAATAATTCTTCCAATTTCTTCAATTAGATCAGCTGAGCAATCAATATCCTTTGTTGCTCTATAGCTGGGAACGGTCACACTTAAGCAACCCTTTTTTTCAGTAATACCAAAGCCTAAGCTCTCAAAAATTGAAACCATTTCTGTTAACTTAAGCTCTTTACCAAGAACACGACATATTTCTTCTTGGCGAATATCAAGAATAAGATCGGATTCTTCTTCAAGGTTCACTCCAACATGTTGAGGCCTACCAATGATCGTTGCCTTTGGACAGAGTTCTTTAACAAGTTCAATTGTTCTTAAGAGCGTTCGGTAGCAAAGCCTAGAGTCCAAAGTCTTCTCGTAGCGCATAGAAGAGTCTGTTCTTAAACCTAAGCGTGTTGAAGTTTTTCGCACTTTAGCGGCCTTCCAATTGGCCACTTCTATAAATATACTCTTTGTCGTCTCCGTTACACCACTGCTAAGACCTCCCATGATACCAGCAATAACGAGAGGGCCAGAATTGTCCCCAATGATAGTATCACCTATTTCTAGTTGCCTCGTTTCTTCATCGAGTGTTTTAAAAGCACAACTCTCTTTCACACTCTGAATATTTAAAGAGCTGCCTGAAATTTTATCTCGGTCAAAAATATGGAGAGGCATACCAAGTTCAAGCATCACGTAATTAGAAATATCCACAAGATTATTAATGGATCTTAGCCCAACACTCTCTATTTTCTCTTTCATCCAATCAGGAGATTCTTCAACAACAACTCCATCAAGACTAATTCCAGAATAGATAATTCCTGCACAGTCCTCTTCCATATTTAAAGTTATTGGAGCTGAGTCTTTTGAAAATTTACTTTCTAATCCTCTCTTCCAATCCTCATCAAAACGATCTTCGAGTTTACAGTGAAAAAGAGCACTAAATTCCCGTGCCATCCCAAAGTGACCCCAAAGGTCAGGCCTGTGAGTGAGAGACTTATTATCAATATCAAAGAGAGTATCACTACTCTTATTCCAGTATTCTTTAAGACTCATTCCAAGTGGAGCATCTTCAGGAAACTCAATAATACCTGCACTCTTATCTTTTAAGGCCAATTCTTCTTCTGAACAAAGCATGCCTTCTGAAAGTATTCCTCTTATTTTTCGGGGTTCAAGAGTTAGCCCAATGGGCAAAGTTGTCCCAATAGGAGCAAAAGCAGTCTTAAGACCAACCCTGACATTGGCCGCACCACAGACAACTCTAAACGACGAGTCAGCATCTTTTTTAAAAGTTACTAAATTTAACTTATCCGCCTCAGGATGTTTTTCAATATGGGTGATTTCGGCAACAACAATTTCTTCCCAAAACTGACCTATTGATAAAACTTCTTCAACTTCGGCCGTTCCCATCGTCAACCTAAGACCTAATTCCTTAGCATCGATTTCTTGAGGGACTTTTACAAATTCTCGAATCCAATTAAGAGAAACTAACATATATTCAACCTTTTCTAATAAGACTTAAATTGTTCATTGAAACGTAGGTCACCACTATTTAAGTGCCTAATATCGTCGATACCATATTTCATCATAACTAAGCGATCTAACCCTAGACCAAAAGCAAAGCCATTGTATTCCGCAGGGTCAATCCCTCCGGCCACAAGCACATTGGGGTGAACCATTCCGCAAGGAAGGAGCTCGACCCATCCAGTTTGCTTACAAACGCTACAGCCCTTTCCCGAACAGATTAAACAACTAATATCCAATTCAAAACCAGGTTCTACAAAGGGAAAGAATCCTGGTCTTAAGCGAACCTCAACATCTTTTTTGAATATTTCTTTTAAAAGAGTTTTCATAAAGTAAATGAGATTGCTGATGGAAATATCTTTTCCAACCATCATCCCTTCTAATTGATTAAAGACAAACTCATGACTTGCATCCGTTCGCTCGCATCTAAAGACTGTTCCGGGAGCTATAAAGCGAAAAGGAGGCTTCCTCTCTTTCATTCCTCGCACTTGGATTGTTGAAGTGTGGGTACGCAGAAGATTTCCCTTGCCATCACTAGCACTAGGGTCATTGAACCAAAAGGTATCTTGCATATCTCTGGCCGGATGATCGGCCGGAATATTAAGCGCCTCAAAGTTGTGGACGTCATCTTCAATATGAGGGCCATCAAGAACTTCAAAGCCCATACTTAAGAAGACATCCTCTATCTCTCTTTGAATTAATGTCCTAGGGTGAAGGCCTCCTCCTGAAAGTGAGCTAGAGAAGCGTCCCTTCCTCAAACCAAGATCAATGGCATTCTCATTTAATTTCTTATTGATAATATCAATTTCAAGAGCTTCTATTTTCTTATGGATTTGGGTTTGAATAAGATCCTTGATAGCATTGGCCTTTGGGCCTATAACTTTTCTTTCTTCAGGACTACAATTCCTTAATCCTTTTAATACCTCTGAGAGCTTTCCCGCTTTGCCCAGGAATTCAGACTTTAAATTTAATAAGTCAGCCTCTTTAGCTAGGGCCTCTATTCGAGTTGTAAAATCTTTTTCAATTTCTTCAAGTTTAACAAGCATTTTAGCGGTGTCCTTGGTGTGTTAGACGTTAGATTTGCAGATGGTTACTCACTCATCCTAATAGAAGATCAAGCGCTCGATTATAGCTTAAACATAGTAATTTTCAATATGCCCATCGTTAAGAACTCTTGACTACTCGAGAGTAGAAGCTCTTAAGTTCCGCCATATTAACGGTTGCAGTTCCTTTCTTTGCAACAACCACTCCGGCACCACAATTTCCAATAAAGGCAGCTTCGGCCAAACTTGCCCCAGCAACAAGGGAGGCCGTGAGTAAGCCTTGAGTTGTATCCCCCGCCCCACTCACATCAAAGACTTCTTGGGCAAGAGTGGGAATCAACTCTAGTTTTCCACTATCCTTAGTATCTAAGAGGGCCATCCCATCTGCCCCTAAGGTGATAACAATTTTCTCAAGCATCAACTTATCAACGAGTATCGAGGCCATCTCTTCTATACTCTTCTTCTTATAGGTAAAACCAAGAGACTCCACCATCAATCTTGCTTCTTTCAGATTTGGTTTTAAAAGGCTTGAACCTTTATAGTAAAGAGGAGGTGTTGTTATTCCTGGATCCACACAGACCATCTTCTTTCGCTCTTTACAAATATCAATACTGTGGCGAATAACTCTTTCTGTCATCGTCCCCTTGGCGTAGTCTTCAAGAATAACGGCATCATGATCTGCAAGAAAGTCTTCTAATCTTTGAATTAGTCGATCTTCAACTTCCTTAGAGATGAACTGCTTCTTTTCATAATCAATGCGGCAAATTTGTTGAGTGCTCGTGACAATTCGCTCTTTAAAAATAGTAGGGCGCTCAGCATCTCGAACAACCCCCCATGTTTTAAGGCCACTCTCTTCAAGTAAGTCTTCAAAAAGAGGAGCTCTGGTATCATCACCAACAACACCGCAGAGAATACTCTCAATGCCAATCTCTTTAAGATTATGACTTATATTCGCGGCCAGTCCTAGTTTCTCCCATTCACTATCAACTTCAATAATAGGAACCGGGGCTTCAGGGGAGATTCTTCTCACAACTCCCTGAGTGTACTTATCAATTCCAACATCACCTAGAATAACAATCGGCTTTAATGTTGAAAACCTAGTCATAATTTCATTGAAGCGCTCTTCATTCATTAGGTTCATTATCGACTCTTCCTTCATTGAGTATCAATTCCAATTCAGCAACCTTTACTGTGGCCTTAAAAACTTCATCAACCTCAATTTTTCCCATACATTCATAATAGGGGCAACTGGCTCCTGCACACTGCTTCACTTCCCCGCAAACAACATCGGGAACAATGACCTGGGTTTTATCATTCTTTAAAAAAGGGCCCCA
>CALHBL010000156.1 GCA_937930825.1 uncultured Bacteriovoracaceae bacterium | reverse complement strand
CTCTTTCCCTCACTTTCCATATAACTTCTTTTTAAACTGCCATAGTAACAAATATCTTGGACAGGCTGATAAACAACACCAGCAACACTTTCATGATTAACGATAAGAGCGATATTTACAGTAAATTCGTCACTATCACTTATAAACTCCTTCGTTCCATCTAAAGGATCAATCAGAAAGAACTTATCCCAATCATGCCTCATTTCAAATTTCTCTTCTTCACTTTCTTCACACAGCTGGGGGATATCAGGGTAGAGCTTTAATAAAGCCTCCCCGATTACTTGTGAAGCTTTCAAGTCGGCCGCTGTTACCGGAGAGCTATCGCTCTTTAAACTCGCGGATTGCAACTCTTTTTTCTTGTAAAATTTTAAAATTTCAAGACCTGCTTGCTTGGCCACTTCTACTAAATTCTCTAAGAACTGATCACTTACTTGCAAGAATCTTCTCCCACTCAAGAGCTGTACTTACAATTACATCAAGCTCATCATGCTTAGGTTGCCAACCCAACAACTCTCTTATTTTATCAGCTTTGCTAATTAGCTTTTCTGCATCTCCAGCTCTTCTACCAACTTGCCTAGTCTCAAAGTTAACGCCTGAGACTCTCTTGACAGCATCAATAACTTCAAAAACTGAGAAACCCCGTCCATAACCACAATTTAGAGACACGGAATCTTTCTTATTTACTAAGTAATCTAGTGCTAATACGTGGGCACTTGCGAGATCATCAACATGAATATAGTCCCTAATACAAGTACCATCCTCTGTTGCGTAGTCATTACCAAAAATCTGCATAGAGGCCCTCTTCCCCGTTGCACATTCACAGGCCATTTTTATAAGATGAGTAGCGTTAGGCGTCGACTGGCCTATCTTTAGATCTATATTTGCCCCAGCTACATTGAAGTAGCGAAGGGCGACATAATTAAAGTCATGGGCTTGAGATACACTCTCAAGCATTAATTCAGTCATATACTTTGAATGACCGTAGGGATTTAGAGGTGAGATTATACTATTTTCATCGCAGACACCGCCTGGAGTCGAGTCGCCATAAATTGCTGCTGTTGAGCTAAAAATTAAATTCTTCACACCAAACTCAACACACATCTCAATTATACTTAGGGAGTTGACGGTATTATTACTGTAGTACATCACAGGGTTGGTCACAGACTCTGGTACTACTATAGATCCTGCAAAATGAAATACTACGTCAAAATTCTCATTAGAAAAAAGCTCTTTCAATCGTTTCGATTCTTCTATAGAGAAGTTCACATGTTTTCCATAGAGAATAGACTCTTTACGACCAGTTGAGAGATTATCAAGAACAACAATATCGTGCTCCTGTTCACCCAACTTATTCAATACATGGGAGCCAATATAACCAGCGCCACCTGTTAAAAGAATTTTCATAATGCCTTCCCCACCTTCACCTTAGAAAATTGATACTTTCTCAGTATACAAGAAATTAAGTAATAATTAATCAATACTTCCAGCTTAAAGCTCTTACTATCCCATAAAATGCAGCGTTTATGCTTTTCCCCTTTGCTGGTTAGTATTTCAAGCGTATTATTAGTGTATTATTTATTTAATAAAAACTATTTAGAGACTCAATATGAAAGTTATCGAACACCTCGAAAAGAAACACTCTGCCCCACTCTTTAGTTATGAAATTGTTCCGCCACCAAGGGGTAAAACGGTTAAGGAAGTCGTCGACATTGTTAAGAAGCTCGAACCATTTGATCCGCCATGGATTGATGTAACGGCGCACTCTGCCGGAGCTTACTATAATGACCTAAGTGATGGAACCGTCGAGAGAAGAATTTATAAGAAGAGGCCTGGAACAATTGGTATATGCGGTATTATTCAAAATAGGTTTAAAATCGATACCGTCACTCATCTGCTTTGTAACGGATTCACTAAAGAAGAAACTGAAGATGCACTCATCGAACTTCAGTACCTAGGAATTCACAACGTTCTCGCCCTTCGTGGGGATGGGCTTAACTACTCTAAGAAAGTAGATAAAGCCCGATCGAATAACCGTTATGCAATTGATCTCGTTGAGCAAATTGAAGATATGAAGCATGGAAAATTCTTAGATGAACTCTCTGGGGCGGAGCCCCTGCACTTCTGTACAGGAGTGGCCGGCTATCCAGAAAAACACTTTGAAGCTCCCAATATGAAATTTGATCTACAATGGCTCAAGAAGAAGGTTGATGCTGGCGCCGAATATATTGCAACTCAAATGTTTTATAACAATGAGAAGTACTGGTCCTTTGTTAAACAATGCCGAGAAGAAGGGATTAATGTTCCTATCATCCCAGGTCTAAAGATTCTCAAATCAGTACGTCAGCTTCAAACCATTCCCCGTAACTTCTACATTAACTTTCCTGATGAGCTTGTTGATGAAGTGATGGCCAATCAAGATCATGTAAAAGAGATCGGTATTAATTGGGCCAAGAAACAAGTGGAAGACCTAATCAATGGTGGTGCCCCCTCTCTTCATTTCTATATTATGAATGACACTGATAGTGTCTTGGAAGTTGTCAAAAACTTTCGCTAGTATTGAATTATACTCAAGGATCAATAATGTCTTTAGCAAAAACTAACTCATCAACAGAGCTGCGCGCTCTTCTATCTGAACGAATCGTCTTTATGGATGGTGCCATGGGCACGATGATCCAACAGTATAAACTCGAAGAGAATGACTTTCGAGGAGAACTCTTTAAGAACCATCCAGTGGATCTCAAAGGTAATAACGACCTTCTCTCCTTAACCCGCCCAGATATTATTGAAGAAATTCACTATCAATACCTTAAAGCTGGCGCTGATATTATAGAAACCAATACGTTCTCAAGCACTGCAGTGGCCCAAGCTGACTATCAGCTTGAATCTGTTGTGAAAGAGCTCAATGTAGAATCTGCTAGAATTGCCAAGAGAGCTTGTGATCGTGTTTTCAAAGAGGAAGGACGTAGATGCTTCGTTGCAGGCGCCATGGGCCCAACGAATAGAACTGCTTCAATGAGCCCCGATGTTAATAACCCTGCCTTCAGAGCAATCTCTTTTGAAGATCTGCGAAGAAATTACTATGATCAGGCCAGCGCCCTTCTTGAAGGAGGCGCTGATATTCTCTTGCCTGAGACAACTTTTGATACTCTAAATTTAAAAGCCGCACTCTTCGCTATTGCTCAAATTAAAGAAGAGAGAAACGAAGATATTCCTTTAATGATCTCTATAACAATCACGGATCAGTCGGGAAGAACCCTCTCTGGGCAAACCGTTGAAGCCTGTTGGAATTCTGTTAGGCATGCTTCTCCCTTAAGTATTGGTATCAACTGTGCACTAGGCGCTAGAGAGATGAGGCCATTTATGGCCGAGCTCGCAAAGATAGCTCCTATCTACACTTCTTGCTACCCCAACGCAGGTCTACCTAACCCATTAGCAAAAACGGGCTATGATGAAACTCCTGATATCACAGGAAAACTTATGAAGGACTTTGCCCAAGATAACCTTCTTAATATTGTGGGCGGATGCTGTGGAACAACTCCGGCCCACATCAAGGCCATCGTTGAAGAATTAAAAGATTGCTCCCCAAGAGAAATTCCACAATCCAAAGAGGCCATGAGACTCTCAGGTCTTGAGCCATTAAATATTTCTGATGATAGAGTTACCCAATTCTTCATGGTTGGCGAGAGAACTAACGTCACAGGCTCTCCAAAATTCTCTCGTCTTATAAAAGAAAAAGATTTTGAAGCAGCACTGGAAGTGGCAAGACAGCAAGTTGAAAATGGCGCAAATATTATTGACATCAACTTCGATGAAGGCCTCATTGATGGAGTGGCCTCCATGGAGCACTTTCTCAACTTAGTTGCCGCAGAACCAGATATTACAAAAGTTCCTATCATGATTGACTCTTCTAAATGGGAAGTTATTGAAGCTGGTCTTCGCTGCGTTCAGGGCAAAGCTATTGTTAACTCAATCTCTATGAAAGATGGTGAAGAGGCATTTCTTGAAAAAGCTAGGCTTATAAAAAAGTATGGCGCTGCAACTGTAGTGATGGCCTTTGATGAAGAAGGTCAGGCGGCCACAAAAGAAGATAAAATTAGAATTTGTACTCGTGCCTATAACTGCCTCGTTGAAAAGGCAGACTTTGATCCTCGAGATATTATTTTTGACCCCAATATTCTTACTGTTGCAACAGGAATGGATGAGCATAATAACTATGCTGTAGACTTTATTGAAGCGGTAAGAGAAATCAAGAAGCTTTGCCCTGGAGCTCTCACTTCAGGGGGAGTTTCAAACCTCTCCTTCAGCTTTAGAGGAAATAATGTTGTCAGAGAGGCCATGCACTCTTGCTTTCTCTATCATGCCATAAGAGCAGGGCTCGATATGGGTATCGTCAATGCGGGTATGCTCGAAATTTATGAAGACATAAAACCCGAGTTAAAAGAAAAAGTAGAGAATGTCATTTTCAATAAAAGTCCCGAAGCGACGGAAGAGCTCATCGAATTTGCAGAGCAATTTAAAGGCAAGTCCGCTAAGAAAGATAGGAATGATCTTTCGTGGCGAGAGAAACCTTTGCAAGAAAGAATCACTCATTCACTCGTTCAGGGTGTTCTCGAGTTTATTGAGATTGATACTGAAGAAGCAAGAAAAGAGCTAGGTCATCCCCTTGGTGTTATTGAAGGACCTCTTATGACTGGAATGAAGGTCGTCGGTGATCTCTTTGGCTCTGGAAAGATGTTTCTTCCCCAAGTCGTTAAATCTGCGCGGGTCATGAAGAAGGCCGTGGCCTACCTTGAGCCCTACATGGATGAAGAAAAAAGAAAGAATCCCAATCAAAAGGCACAAGGTGTCTTTCTTATTGCAACAGTAAAAGGCGACGTTCACGATATTGGAAAGAATATTGTTGGTGTTGTTCTTGCGTGTAACGGTTATAAAGTTGAAGACATGGGTGTCATGGTCAGTTGTGAACAAAT
Source organism: uncultured Bacteriovoracaceae bacterium (assembly GCA_937930825.1). Taxonomy (GTDB): domain Bacteria; phylum Bdellovibrionota; class Bacteriovoracia; order Bacteriovoracales; family Bacteriovoracaceae. The sequence goes on along the minus strand of CALHBL010000156.1, from coordinate 242 downwards.
ATTGAAAAGGGCCGAAGAAATTGGTGCTGATATCATTGGTATGTCTGGGCTTATTACGCCTAGCCTAGATGAAATGATCTCTAATGCTTGTGAAATGCAAAGAAGAGGAATGAAAACTCCCCTTTTAATCGGTGGCGCAACAACATCAAAGACTCATACGGCCGTTAAAATTGCCGAACACTACGATGGCCCGATCATACAAGTAGGCGATGCTTCACTCGTTGTTGAAGTATGCTCCCAGG
>CALHBL010000155.1 GCA_937930825.1 uncultured Bacteriovoracaceae bacterium | reverse complement strand
AGTCTCTGGAGGAATAGACTCTGGAGTTTCCTCCACGACCTCTTTTTTAGCATCAGAGACAGTTTCTATATTTTCAACTTCTAGCTTAACTTCTTCAACTGGAGTTACTGGCTCGGCAAGCTCAACAGGCTTAGGAGTAACGACTTCTACTTCCTTAGTAGGCTCTGGTGTAGGGGCTTTAGTAGGCTCGGGTGCTGGTTCCGCAACTTTCACTGGTTCTTTAATAACGCGAGGCTTTCTTTTTCTCTTAGGTCTTTTATTCTTTTTAGCAACTGGGGCTTCTACTGGAGCTTCTTTACCAGAATTCAAAAAATGGTCAGCAACTAAAAAGATAACAATAACTGCGAGTGCCCCTCTGATGAGCATTGTCTTTTGCTTACTCTTTTTATCTTCATCTTCATCTTCTTCCTCGTCTTCGTCCTCATCACCGTCAAGGTCTGTTCGAGTTTCTTCATCAGAGGCAACTTCCGTCAAAGTCTCTTCGTCTTCGGACCCTTCTTCAGATTCCTCTTCTAAGTCCTCAGGATTTACTTGAATTTCACTTGTTCCTTCTTCAAACTCATCATCTTCTTCGTCTTCGTCCTCATCACCACCTCTTTTAAGAGGAAGTTTCTTTTTAAGTTCAGCAACGAGCCCTGCCATTTTTTCTTTTATCTCATCTAATTTCGACATATATAGTCATCCTGTTTGAGTTTTCAAGTATTGAAAACTCACCTTAAGACTTGTATACCCGGATGGTACTAAGCTTCAAGTTACGCGCCTTTAGGCGTGCTGCTTGAGTTCTTTTCCAGTAGCGGTATATAGTCCTACCGTTTGAGTTTTCAAGTATTGAAAACTCACTAAAAGACTTGTATACCCGGATGGTATTAAGGTTCAAGGTACACACCGCTAGGTGTGCTGCTTGAGTTCCTTTCCAGTAGCGGTATATGAGTCTTCCAGTTTTACAAATATTATCAACTCAGTTTACCAAAGTATTTTCAAACTAAAAAAGCTAAGATCTACTGAATCAAGTTTATTAACTTATCGAAATGTTTAAGGAAAAGTTTATATGTGTCCTATAGATGATGGTGTTATAAAATACGATCGTTCCCAGTATAAGGTATCGCCCTCCCTCAACGCCGATGAATACAGGGCACTTGAAAAGTGGAGAGAAAAACTCCACCACCTTAAACTCATAGGGGAATATTTGCCTGAGAAGATAGGTTATGGAAATTTATCCCAAAAGGCCGATTATCAAGAGTTCCATGAAACCAAGAAGGTTCAATTCCTAATCACTGGCACTCAAACAGGATCACACCAACAACTCGATGGCTCAAACTATACCAGAGTATTAGACTCAGATTTTGACAGATGGGCAGTAAATGTTTTGGGTCCGGTAGAGGCGTCAAGCGAGGCCCTCACTCATGCTTCAATATATCAGGCCAACGAAAAGATCAATTGTGTCTTCCATATTCATGACAATATTATATGGGAAGCAATGATAGAGAATTCCTATACTTCAACTCCGGCCGATATCCCCTACGGAACGAAGGCGATGGCCGACTCAGTAAAGTCATGTGTTGGCAGTTCTAAGCAAGGACTCATCGTTATGAAAGGACACCAAGATGGAGTCATTAGTTATGCACCAACTTTGGATCAAGCAGGCTCTCTCTTGTTAGGTGTCTATAATAAATTCCCTAGGTAGTTTCTCAGTCGCACTTTGTCTGATTTTCTGCCACCAATTTACAATGAGCAATTGAAGAGTCCTCTTACTCTCCTCAGTTAAGAAATAGACCTGAAATTGAGTATCAACTGGGCTTAAACACAAGACACCTAATTTCGAGTGGTAGTTTAATGAGCCTAACTTTTCTATTCTTTCACTCTCATCCTTAAACTTTATTATATTCTTTTTTTGAACAATGATAAAAGTACTACTTGGTCCTCCAAACTGGTGCTGGATATCAACTGTGACCTTGCCCATAGTATTACGATGATTTACTTCACACAGTGGATTTAGCACCAGTTCACCATCTTCTAAGTATTGAAAGCAATCAATTTGTAACTGCTCAATACCGAACTGAGTAGCATACCAATCAAAGATAGGCCTTGTTCTTTTTAAAATTAAACTCTCTTCAACTAAATTATCTTGGACTAGAGCTCCCTTGAATTGACCTCTGTAATCTATTAAATTTTGGACTATTTCATAACTACTCTTATGATAGAACACTCCAAAGTCTCTTACTCTATTAAGTAATGGTTCACAAAGAATGGGAAAATTTAATTCACCAACTTTCCTTCTTTGCTCTTCATCTCTTATAAAAATCAGACCTTTTCCTGAAAAACCAAAAAAACTCTTCAAGACAAAAGGTATTTTCACGTTATTCAATTCATCAGTATTATTCAAAACAGTGGTACTTTCCAAACCAAGCTTAAGATCCTTACGGCACTGAAAGCTTGTCTTCTTAGAGTTAACTGCCTTTTCGATTTTCCACGATTTTTCGCAGTTCGCATTACCCCACCATAAATCAGTAATTTCTTTTTTATTAGTAATACTAGGACAAAATCCGCGCATCTTTTCAATATATCCTAGATAGTCATTACTATAATTCTTCACTGAATAGAGTGATGCACATTCCTCGCCACACCAAAGAAATAAGAACTCAAAGGATTTTGATATTCTACTATACTGGGGCTTTGTGAATGAGGAACGAGAGAGGTTTGACTCAAAATCAAAGTTGGTAAGAAAAGTTTTCAACTCTTCCAACTCTTACGTTTAGTTATATTGAAGTCACTCTTATAATCCTTAACATGATTAATTAAGGCTTCAGGAAAGCCCGCAAGAACTCGTCCTTGCTTATCAAAGGTTATGCCCTTCGCCCTAGCAGGAGTTAGTGGCCTTGGCAGCAGCTCAGTATAGTAATTCCAAATATCTTCACCACTGTCTTTTTTTAATACTGAGTAACCTTTGGCCACATGCTTTATTTCGTCTTCATAGACAACGGCCAGAATATCTGCGGTTTCTTCATCACCAATTTCTCTAAAAAGATTCTCGTAGTGTTTAGCAAAATCTAAATTTGCCTGCTCAAAAGTCAGAGAGACAACAGCAAAGAATGATTGATAAGTTTCTATCTTCTCCATATAGGTCCAAAAGAAGGCATTAAGTGGAAAGTCTCCAAACTCAACACCAAAATCATTCATTCTACTCTCATAGAGCTTGAAGTGCTTCTGCTCTTCAGCAATCGTTCCCATCAATGACCGGACAATTCGAAGCGGCATATCACGAAACTGACATACAGCTTGGGCCATCATCTCTATCGCCAAAAGCTCATGATTAGCAAAGAAGTGAAGCGCCTTACCTCTTTGCTCAATCACTTTTAAAGAATTCGATTTGGGAAATTTAATTTGTTCTTGTGAAAAAGCAAACCTGATGGCCCGACTAGGCTGATCCACTTTAAAAGATCCTCTACTCTTTGATTCTCTTTCGAAATCACCAGTAAATGGCAGAAGCTTCTCACTTACTTCATCAGCGATCAAAATATTCTTACAGTAGTCGAAGGGACTCATTTACTAGGCTTTCCTCGCTTACGCTTTCTCTTTGTAAACTTTGCCTTCTTCTTTGTGCTTCTTCTAGGCTCACTCGTTCCTTTCTTAGCATCTCCATCGGCCTTATTCTTCGTATATCTGCGTGGTCCCCCACCTCTTCGCCCAAACCTTCTTTCTTTAAAGCATTTCTCACAAATATTAAACTTTGAAGACTCAGGCATGCGAACACCACAGCTAGAGCAAGTCGGTACAATCTTATTACTTAAGAGAGTATTAAGCTTTTCAATGGCTTCACCTTTATTATCTAGGAGATCTCCCTCTTCAAAAATAAAGTTCTTATTATTAAAATGCCTTGAGAGCCATTGGTAGAGCTCTACACATTTTATAGAAGTCTCAAGGTAATCAATATCGTTAGAATTATAATCGATCTTCTCATTCTTTATAGGATTACTTTGAACATAGTGATTTAAGATCAGAATATAATACTGCATATGCTCTACAAGCCCAAGATTAACAGGGGCGCAAGCAAAACCAAAAATTTCAGATTGAGACAGGACACCTTCACTATCTGCATCTTCTACTGTTTCAGCAAGGTCTATCATTTCCTTAAGCTCAACGCAGTAGAAAGGTTTTTGAAAAGTCATTGTATTGAAGAGCCTAAGAAATTCGGAAAGACTTAAGCTTGCTAATCCATTTTGTTCTAAGGCCCCGTTAACTTGGCTAAAGATATCTAAGTCTGGCCCAACCATACATTGTTTTTGCTGATCGAGATTACTTTTAATGGCATCTAAGACCTGCTCAGTTCCTTGATCTACTTTTGTTAAACAATTGACGTAACCCGTAGGAAACCTTTTAAATCTACCAGCTCGCCCAGCAATTTGTTTTATTTCACTCTCAGAAATAGGATGTTCTTGAGAGTTAAAGTACTTAATAAGAGTAGTGAACACAATTCTTCTAATAGGTAAATTCATACCCATGGATATTGCATCAGTAGCAACGATTATATCGGTTTCTCCAACATCGAACTTTCTTGCTTGCTCACGCCTCACTTCGGGGGAAAGTCGACCATAAACAATCGAAACCTTAAAACCACCTCTTTCCAGATCTCTCTTGTAGCGAAGAGCATTTCTTCTCGAAAAAACAATAAGGGCATCATTCTTTTGTAAGTCACCAAGGACGATTTGATTTGGCTCAACTTTCAGCTCAGTCATTCGCTCATATTTTCTTATTTCTAATTCATCCCCGCAGAGATCGACAATTTTCTTGATTAAATCTAATACCGAAGGGTCTCCACAGAGGTGTATCTCATCGGCAAAAATATTCACAAACGCTCTAGTCCAGGCCCAGCCTCTTTGACTATCCGTTATCATTTGGATTTCATCAATTACACAGCACTCAAACCTCTCAGTCAGTCTGGCCATTTCAATTGTTGAAGAGAAGTGAGTTGCACCCTCTTTTTCGATCACTTCCTCACCAGTCAGTAAAGTTGTCACAACATCTTTACTATTCATAGTGTCGTAGAGCTCTGCGGCCAATAGCCTTAAAGGAGCAAGATAGCACCCTCTTTCGGCCTTAACTAATGCTTCAATTGCGTGATAAGTTTTACCAGAGTTAGTTGGACCCATGTGGTAAATCACTTTTCTTTTAATAGTCCTAGCTTGAGAATGTATCCAAAACTCTCCAATATACTCTTGAAGAATTTTCCCAGAAATATCCTTTCTCTTAAGTAGCATTACCGCTTTAACAAGTTTTTTAAACTCCCTTTCAAGATAACGCTGATTACGCCATAGGTTCGATCCCAATTGATTGAAGAATCTCTTTAATTCATCTTGCCCAATTATTTCTTCCTTAATTCCTTCTTCATAAAGGAGATTTAAGAGAAATGATTTAAGTGTTTTTTCCCTCTTTAAGGCCAGCTCTGAAGGATAAGTAAAAGTATCTTTTATTAAAGGCTTTATCTGACTTTCTAATCTATTGATGGTCGATCTCTTAAGCCTATACCTCACCTTATGCAAAGTTTTATCTACTGACTTTTGCATATCAGTAAATAATCTACTCACTTCATCAATGGATAGTTTTTCTATTTTATCGCTCAAGTCCCCAGCAGAACTCTGAATTTCTGACTTACTTAGCTCAAGAACATATTCTCTCAGTCTTGTCCGATAATCACCACTACATTGAACGCAGGGGCATTCAAGGACATCTGGCTTTACCTCTAAAGTAAGGTTTTCTTTGATTAGCTTTTGAGTAACCTCATGCTTCTCTTTCTTTTCAGTGATCCATTCTTCGAAAGATTTAATATGAAGTTCAAGGACAGACTGGTGAATGGCACCATCTTGACCAAATAAGAAGAGTTCTTTTTCTGGAAATAAGCAATCATCTAAGAAAATAAGATCAAGAACATTATCCCTACGAATAAATTCGCTATAGCTACCATATTCTTTTGAGAATGAGCCCATTAAACTTGGAAATAAATTAAATAGATTGTGTAACTTACCTTGTAAATCTTCTAAGAAATTGGCAATTGCTAGAGCATCTTCCTTGGAGCGAACATACTCTACGTCATCGCCCTTTAGTTCATTAACTCTAATTATTGTCTTTCTTTCGACTTCAACAAATTTTCTTATAGCATCAAAGTCTGTTAATTCAGGTATTTCATTATGGGCCACTGCAAGTCCCCCCTAAGGTCAATTAACCTTAGGAAATATTTCTAAGGTCTACTTTAAAAATCTAACTCGATGACAAAAGCTACACCCATTTTAGCAAACTTCTGAGCATGCTCTGCACTATTACCAGATCGTGAGATTGTATCCCGAGAAGTATGGATTCGGCTATTCGCTTCGAATTTTCTTGCTTCAAAAGGCATAGATGCTGGAAACCCTTGTGAATTCCAACTAGCGTGATCAGAACAGGCATAACCACACCTGCCATAGCCCCAACTAACCCCAGGTAAGTACTTATCCACGATTTTGCCAATAAATTCATTCTGGCCATTATTAGTAAAGTCCTTCATGAGAACAATATCGAGATCACTTCCATTGAAATTTGTCATATCCAATTGAAGAACACCAACAACATTCTTCTCAGTTTTCTTAAACTCTTTTGCAATTTCACGTGAGCCAAGTAGTCCCACTTCTTCAGCTGCATAGGCCATAAACATTAGAGTTTTTTCAGGTTGGTAACCGGACTCTATGATTATTCTCATGATTTCAGTAGTCGTTGCTATTCCTGAGGCATTGTCATCAGCACCAGGGGCCTTAGCAATCTTCCTTCCAAGCCACCCTGCCACAGAGTCGGCATGACCACCGATAACTATAATATCATCAGTTTTACCCTTTAGTGTTGCAACAATAGAGTCTTGCTTCCAGTCAGCATGCTGCCATTTCTTTACACTAAAATCGCTCCTGCTCTTTCCTAGGTCTTTCCAGGTATCAAATAACCAGTTTTGTGATTTAACACCGGTTTTACTCTGATAATAACGATTTCTATATGAAGAGAGCTTCTTTATCGTTTCTATAATATTTTCTTCATTTACTAGAGAAATCATTGCTGTCACTGTCTTTTCTTGATTAATTTGATAATCATCAAAGACCATATTTTTGGCGAAGCTTCTTGAAGCTCCAGACTCTAATTCAACCTGTGCGTCCTTAAGACTCTTATGAAGCATAAAACCACCACAGCGATTAAAGGACTCGTGCGCAATATGGCCGGCCTCATTAACAAACTGAGCTGGCACTCTCATAATAGAGATCTCACTTCCGCTTTCAAGTAGCTCAAGATCGTTAATCTTATTATGCTTTTCTAATGAAAATTGGGCCATGTCATTACCAGTTGTAATATAGACATAATCCCCAAAATTCTTATTGATATTGTGATCTGTATGGTTGTGACCGGAAGCAAATAAAGATTGAGTAAATAAGTAGGAAAAAAATAACAATAGTGTGTGGTTCAAAAATACCCTCCTGGTCCAAAATGACATCTTCCTTAATGCATATCTAATTCTTTAGCATTCTATCGCAAAATGAAATGGTGAAGGCATCATAAGTCTGATAAATTCTTACAGGATTATTATCTCTTACATTTGTTGCAAAACCTTGAAAGGAACGATTATGAAAAGTTGGTTGTGTGAATCTTTTAAAATTAAATACCCCATCATCATGGCCCCAATGTTCTTAGTCTCGAACACTGAGATGCTCATTGCTGCTAGTAATGCTGGAATCATGGGCTGTGCTCCTGCGCTTAATTGGAGAACTGCAGAAGCCTTTGAAGAAGCACTCAAAGAAATGAAGGAAAAGTGTAACGGACCTTTTGGAATAAATTTAATTGTTAATAAAAGTAATAACCAATTAGAGGGGCAACTAAAAGCACTAGAGAATGTCCCCGTTGATTTCATCATAACTTCCCTCGGTAGCCCCCGAGAAGTTATAAAGAGACTAAAGCCTAAAGGAACAAAGATTTTCTGTGATGTTGTTGATGTCACCTACGCTAAGAAAGTAGAAGAAATGGGAGCCGATGCGGTTATTGGTGTTAATTCTGGAGCAGGCGGACATGCCGGACCAATGCCTCCGTCGATCTTAATCCCACTTCTTAGAAAAGAAGTTAGTATCCCTGTTATTAGCGCCGGTGGTGTTGGTACCGGAGATGGCCTCTTAAGCGTTCTATCTATGGGCGCTGAAGGTGTCTCAATTGGATCTCCTTTCATCGCTACAAATGAATCTGGAGTTAGTGAAGAATATAAACAAGCTGTTATCGACTACGGTGCTGAGGATATTGTTCTTACTAGTAAAATTTCAGGTACACCCTGCACAGTCATTGAAACTCCCTATGTGAAAAAAATTGGCACCGAACAGAATATGATTGAGTCTTTCTTAAATAAGAATAAGAAACTAAAGAAATATGCAAAGATGATCACCTATTATAAAGGAATGAAGCTTTTAGAAAAAGCAGCGTTCTCTGGCTCCTATAAAACAATCTGGTGCGCAGGTCCTTCAATAGAGTTTATAAATAAGAGAGAGAGCGTCAAAGAAGTTGTGGATCGCCTTATCTCCGGTTATCAAAGAGCACTAAAAGAGCTTATCGAAAAGAACTAGGAGTGATCTCACCAGTATTAAAGCTACCCAACTTCAGAAGACTCTACTTAGCAGGAGCTACATCAGAGCTTGGTACTTTTATTACTGAAACGACTCTAATGCTCTTCGTCTTTAAGCTAAGTGGAAATGATAAAACCTACTTAGGTGTGTTAAGAGTTACATTCTTGGTATTCCTTACGGCCGGTGGCATCCTTGGAGGCCCAATAGGAAATAGGTTTAATAGAAAGAAAGTTCTTCTTTTCTGTGATCTTGCTCGTATTCCACTTATCTTTCTTCTTTTCTTCTCTCAAAATATTTGGGCGCTTATTATTTCAGATGCAATGATTGCCTTTTTTACAGGGATATTTAAACCTTCAAGGCAAGCTCTTATCAATGAGATTGTACCTGTGGATCAAATTAAGAAGGCCAATGGTTTATTTGGCACCACAAATGCTATTGTCCACCTTATTGGACCACTCATTGGCGCAACCATTTTCAGTATTACAGCTGGCGTAAAAGAAGTAGCAGTAGTGGACTTCCTTACCTACGTCTTTGGTCTATACCTCATAAGTAAAATTTCTTATACATTTCCAGCGACGAATAAGACGCCAACACCTTTTTTAAAAGAAACTACTTCAGGCTTTGCCTATATATTTTCCCGCAAAGATCTTCTCGCCATAAATACCAATGCCTTTAGTGCTGGACTGGCCTTAGGTATCTTAATTCCTCTGCTCATTCCTTTTACAATTGAGGTTCTCGGAAAAACAGAGCAACACTATGGCGTCATGATGGCGTTCTTTGGATTTGGTGGAATTATTGGTTCGTGGTGCACGGAAAAGCTCACTAAAGTATTTCCAAATGCAAGGCTTCCTTTTATTGCTATTATCGTGGAGCCTATTTTATTCATGCTATTTATCTATACAACCTTCTACCCTCTAGCGCTCTTCATTCTCTTCCTATGGGGCATGCTTGTTTTTATTAGAATCACTAGTCAAATGAATTATATTAGTGACACTGTTGAAACACGCTTTCTAACTCGGGTGCACTCTACACTTGAGCTATCCTTTATCGTTCCAAATATTTTGGGGGGCTTATTTATTGCTGCTATCGGCGGCGTTCTTTCAACTCAAGAACTATTAAAGGCAACATCATTTTTCTTTATAGCGTTAGTCTTCTTTAGAGTTCCCTTTCGTCATATGCGTATTCTATGGTCTGCAAAGCCGGAAACAGTAAAGAGAAACATTCAGCTTTAATTCCTAAAAAACAGCAAACTCCTAGAGGTCTTAAGTAACCTCCAGGAGTTTGGTGAAATATCATTGACTTTTATACCGCTACTGGGAAGGAACTCAAGCAGCACGCCTTACGGCGCGTAACTTGAACCTTAGTACCATCCGGGTATACAAGTCTTTAAGTGAGTTTTCAATACTTGAAAACTCAAACTGAAGGACTTTATTCCGCTACT
>CALHBL010000154.1 GCA_937930825.1 uncultured Bacteriovoracaceae bacterium | reverse complement strand
GTGCAGTTACAGGAAATGTCTTTATCTCAGAAGGAGAGTTTTGAGGGGCATAGTCTGATCCTTGTTGCTGATGAATTTGAGTCCATTAGTGACTACCTTGCTAATATTGCTCATTACACTAAGAAAGAGCCTATTAGAAATCTTTTGAAAGGGGCCGCTGGTGAAGAGTTTTATTCCTACTTTAGAGAAGTTAAAAGTTTCTATAACACAATTGCCAATCAATTTCTTAAAGATACTCCAATCGATATAGATAAAATATTTAAGGAATCAAATATTTTAAAGCAAAAGTCATATAGAGTACGGGATAAACATTTGGAAGAAGTAGGTAAGGGAGCTCACCCTCCGCTATCTGCGCTGACTTATTCAGATATGATTATGTCGCTGAGAAAGATTAGAAGTCACTCTCAGCACCTTGCTCTGGCCCATCAGAAATCTAAGGAAGTTTAGAAAATCAGCTGAAGTCTGTATTTCTGTTGATTAGATTTTCTCTAAAAGATTTTCTTCAAGAACTTTTTAGCGCCTTTGGATTTAAAAATTTTCTTTACTTTATTTTCAAGTCCTTTGCCCTGCTTCTTTTTAAGATCTGCTATGACCTTGTTAAGTTCTTCACCTGCTCGGCCCTTCTCTTTATCTAGTTTGGAATCAATGCTACTTCTAAAATTATTTACAAGAGAGTTTAATTTTTCTTTCTTAGGGCCAATTTTACTTTCTATCTTCTTCCTCAACTTTAATTTAGCTGCTTTAATTCGGTTTCCTATTTCGGCCTTAAGACCATTAGATATTTCAGACCCTAGATTTGAGCGCATATTCCATTTAAGGGAGTTCCATTTTCCAGCGGCCTTGGCCCTAAGAGTAAGGAGATTCATCCCCCCTAGAATATTACTGAGACTTTCTTGAACAATTTTCTTGTCAGCTTTCAGGTCAAACTGTGGTTTTTGAACAGATGTATTGAGGGTAATATTAGCTATTTTATCTCGAAGCGAAGCATCTATGGCCACTTTGGCAGGAGCTGACTTTAATTTTAACTTTAGATTCTTAGACTTTGAGAGAGTCTTGCTCTTAAAAGGGAACTCTTCGATTGTAAGATTTAATTTTTGTTCTGCAATTTCTTTTCTGTGGTCAAGGGTAGCTCCTAGGGCCATTCCAAAAACTTTCTGCTTAGGAAAAGCTCCTGCTACTTTAATTTCAACTGGTTTATTAATTATATTTGGAGCAGAGGTTATATTGGTTATAAATCCTTCTAAATTACCTCCATATTCTGATTTCCCAGCTTGAGAAGAAATATCAATTTTCTTTATCCAGTACTTTGGGTTCTCTCCAACTTTAGGAAAATTTATTATTCGACCTTCTCCTCTCTTGCGTGGAGTCAAATGTGACTTAGCTCCTCTTTGGTCCTTTGGCGGTGGCAGGTACTCTTTGGCGATTTCTGAGTATCTTCTATACTTTGCAACATTCACTCCGAAGTAATTCCCAAACATTGAAAAGGCCAAGGCCTCAGGGTCTAGTTTTGGAATTCCAACCTTGCTTTGAAGGTGCTTCATATCTTGCTTGATCCAGTCATCAACTTCGCTTGAAACACCTTTAAGTGTCTTGATGTCATTCTTCATGGCCCTGATATCACTAGAGTACTGCTTATATGTTTTCTTTGTTTTACTTATCAATTTATTCAGGCTTGAAAGGGACTTTATAGGATCACGCTTATCCCATTTATAACCTTTTACCTCGTTCTTAACTTCCTTTAAGGCCGTTTGATTTTTAAACTCATCAAGGCGTCTTTTGTAAGAGTCTTCTTTGCTTTTAAATAAGACCTCTAGCTCTTTTATCTTTTGCTCGGTAATAAGCTCCGCTTTTAGGGCCTTAATCTCATCTCTTTCTTTAGTTCCGCCCAGTATATTGGCAACATTCCCAAGGGCATTATCTTTAAATTGCTCTTGAGCGGTCTTTATAGTTGATTGCTCAAGTTTTTCAAGTTGCTCACTTTTGCGCTCGCTCACTTTAAAAACTTTGCCCGGCTTCTTCCTCGGTACCCCCCAAGAGATGCCGGTGATACTCGATTTCTCAACAATGAACTTGGCCTTGAGAAGCTCATAAGTATTGAGACCAAAGTTAGTGGAAGCAATTGCTAAGAAGTTCTTAGAGGGCTCGTCCTTATCTGTAATTTCTAGTCCCTTCAGTTTGAGGGAGCCTGATAAGAAAGAAAGTTCTACTGAACTTAGGTTTACTTCAGCGCCGTTGGCCTGTTCTAGAGACCAGATGGTTAAGCTTCTTAAATTTGAGTCTAGAGCATACTTACAATAGAGAAATATCACTAGGCAGATAAGAGATAGGGGGATGAGGGCCTCAAATCGAATAGGCCCTTTTTTCTTTTTAATTTCTTTCTTTACTTCCTTCTTAGACTCTTCGTTTGAAGAAGGTAAGTCTTGATCATTATCCGTAGAGGTTGTCATATTTATAATACCACTTGAAAAGAGATGTTGCCTTAATGGCCTTCCACATTTTAGTTTCTTTTATTCGCTCAACTATGACGACCCTATATTTATTAACTAAGAACTTACTTAGAATAAAGATAAAGGGGCACAGAAGAATAGAGATGATACCAGCACCCATAACGACAGTATTATTGAATCTCGTCAGAGGGACAAGTGGCATATTAAAGAGGGTGGTCCATGTCTCTATTAGTGACTTTTCTGTAAGTACCGCCTCTCCTATGGAGTGGAAGACTGGATCCAAAATAAAGGCAATGAATGCGAAGAAGAAGGCACTAATAAAAGCTGCTCCAATTTGAATACGAAAAAAGAGGATTAAGCATAGAACCAATATTCCTTGCAGGCTCAACATAGGGGCCATTCCAAGAATGAAGCCAGCGGCTACACCAGTGCTTATAGATGTAGAGCCAGTATCAGAATTGAGAAGCTTTAGAAATCCAAATATCTGCTTGAGTAAAAGAGTCATGCCTTCACCTGTCGATCATTATCAGTTTAGTTTTGAATGCTAAGATGTTGCTTACCTCTAGTAAAGAGGGTTTTATGACTGGTCGCGTTTTTAGGGATTAATCTCTATGGCGCAGATAGAGGAATACCTCGACGTGGGTCTGATCTTGATTTACATAGACTTGGTTTACATTTGTTGTATTCTTTTCTCTGTCATCAATAAAAACAATCGCCCTATATGACTTCTTGAGAAGCTTTAGCAGTGCCTTGAGGGCAAGTCCTTTGTGGCTTCCGTTAGCAAACATAACTCCATCTATAAATGAAGGTCGATTAGTAGTGGTACCTTTTAAGCAGGGAGGGGTTTCACCGCTCTTGCATCTCTTAGTTCTCATAACAGCTATCTTTGACAGAGATTGCTTAAAGGGTTTTCCCATAAAGTTTAAAGGTTTAAGGCCAGTATGAACTCTCTTAAGCTCTCTTTGGGTAGCTTTTATGAGGTTATTACCCCTGGCCGTCAGCGCTAATGTAGGGATGCCTCTTTGTTGAATTTCTGCTAAAGAATGGGA
>CALHBL010000153.1 GCA_937930825.1 uncultured Bacteriovoracaceae bacterium | reverse complement strand
CACTCTAACAATCCAAGAGAGTGTATTGGGCGAATTGAAACTCTTGTTCAATATGCTGGTGCTGGTTTAGAGCCTAAGGCCATTAGAGAGATGATATCAGCTTCAGTTCACCTTATTATTCAGCAATCTCGTCTTGATGATGGCTCACGGAGAGTTACCTACATTACTGAGCTTGGAGGAATGCAGGGGGATGTTGTTATTCTCCAAGATATTTTTACCTTCAACCAAAAAGGCTTTAATAAAGAAGGAAAAATTATGGGCGATTATCAAGCTTCTGGCTTTATTCCTAAGTTTATCGAGATAATGGAAAAGAAAGGTTACAATATTCCAAGAGGACTGTTTAATAATAATACCCCACCTCCTGTGAAAAAAGATCCTGCACCAGCAGCCCCAGACCCCAAGCAGAAAGGCCAAAAGCCTAGGCCATCAGGTGGCCGACCAAATGGAAAACCAGGGTCTGATCCTAAGAAGAGGGGGTCGTAGGTGACTTATGTCATAACGGATATACTTTCTCAAAAAGGTATTATACTAGTCATTTTCGTCTTGATTTTTTTATTTTGTTTGAAGTATTCAACAAATATTTTTTCTTGGATAGAGACTCAGACCCTTGGCACCAGAACCTATATAATGGAAAAGCTAGAGTTACTCTTTATTGAGATTGAGGCCAATAAACTAACAAATATTCTCTTAGCTTTTTCAATGACTCTAAGTGTTCTTGTCATAACTTTCTTTGGCCTTTGGATAAGTTGGATACTGGGCTTTATTCTAGGGATAGGTGCGGCCATTCTCTCATTTCGAATCCCAAAGATAATTGTCGATAATCTAGTAGAAAGACGTATTAAGATGTATGGAAGCCAAATGGTTGACGGCTTAACTCTGTTGTCTAACGGCATTCGGGCAGGGCTTTCAGTGCCCCAGGCCTTAGGTATGGTTGTCAATGAAATGCCTGCGCCTCTTTCTCAAGAATTTGGACTTATCCTGCAACAAAATAGAATTGGTGTTACTCTAGAAGAGTGTTTCGAAAATCTAGCAAAACGAGTTCCTACTGAAGATAATGATATGTTTGTAGCGGCGATTAATATCTTGAGAGAGACAGGTGGTAACTTAGCAGAAGTCTTTGACACTATTGTCTCAGTTATACGAGAGCGGGTGCGTCTTCAGCAGAAGATTGATACCTATACCGCTCAGGGTATGTTTCAAGGAATGACGATTGCAGCAATGCCTTTTGCAATAGCTGGTATTTATGGGGCTTCCGACCCAAACTCGATAAAGCTATTAGTGACTACTCCTATGGGTATTATCGTTACAATAGCGGCGTTAATACTTGATGGAGTTGGTTTTTGGGTAATAACTAAAATTGTAAAGATCAAAATTTGATTGAAAAAACTCCTAAAGGTTTAGGAGTAACGAGTCGAAAAGATAGTAGAGAAACAAATAGTGATCAGATACAAATGAGGACTAATGAAAATGAGAGCTTTTAAAATTGTGTTATTCTTATTCCTTCTTCCTTCGCTTACTTTTGGCGGTGTGAATTTAAAGAATGGGAACTTCTACATATCTTACACTGATATAATAGTTCCTGGTGGAGGAATGGATCTAGAAATTACTAAGACCAATAATTCAAAGTCTACTGAAAAAGGTATATTTGGTTTTGGATGGGGAAGTGATTTTGAAACTTATGTGACTGTCTCTGCTGATGGCTCTGTTGTTGTTCATGAGAATGGTTCAGGAGCCCTTACTCGCTTCGTACCAAAAACGGCGGTTAATTCTACTGGAGCTGCAAAGAATATTATCGCTGCCATTAGAAAGAAAAGTCCAATAAGTGAAAAGGTAGCAAACGATCTTCTTAAAAAGCTTAAGAATGACTCAGAACTTAGACAAGCTTATGCTCGTAAGTATAAGGTTGCTGCAAAAATAGCCAAAGGAACAGAGCTCTTCTCAAATACACGAGGTCTTCAAAAAATTGTAAAAATGAAAAAAGGCTTCAAGAGAGTATTTAATGATGGGAAAGTGGAAAGTTTTAATAAAGACGGTAAGCTGGTTCTCATTAAGAATAAGAATGGTTATAAAGTAAACCTTAATTACAAGAAAGGTCGGCTAGTAAGCATCAAAGACTCTCAAGCTAAGCAGCTCTTCTTTGAATGGTATCCTCATGGAAAGATTAAACATATTACTTCTGCAGGTGATAAGAAGACATTCTATAAGTATAAAGGAGACGATCTTGTTGAATCAAAAGATAT
The DNA here is from genome assembly GCA_937930825.1 of uncultured Bacteriovoracaceae bacterium. GTDB lineage: Bacteria > Bdellovibrionota > Bacteriovoracia > Bacteriovoracales > Bacteriovoracaceae. Next base: position 9,159 of record CALHBL010000153.1, on the reverse strand, counting down.
TGCAGGTAATGTTTTCAAGTACTCTTATGATATGAATCACAATATGACGGCCGTTACTTATAGTGATGGATCAGCTTTAAAAATTTCATACACGCCTAAGACTCAGTTTGTGAGTGAGGTTGTTTCAAGAAATGGGGAATCAACGAAGTACAAGTATGAGTCTAACCCTAAGAATCCAGAGCTTCACTATTGGACAACTGTAGAGAAGAAATCCTTAGCTGGTAAGACTTCTAAGAGCAAGTATGAGTACGAAATAAAAACTCGTCCTGACGGTTCACAGTATACTTACAGAATCGCGACAAAAATAAATGGTATTGGAACAGAGACTATTTACTCTGAATGTTGCTCACTACCTCTTAAAATTACAAGAGGGGATAGTAGCACAACTTTCGAATATAATAAGAAAGGACTCTTGACGAAGAAAACTTCAACAAGAGGGGATATGGTTCAACTTGAGTATCATCCTAAGTTCAATAAGATTACTAAGGTTGTTAATAACAAGGGCTGGACTAAATTCGCTTATGACAAGAAAGCAAACCTAGTAAGAGCAGAAAATAGTAAAGGTAAGACAGTGGCCTTAGGTTACGATACTAAAGGCAGAATTAAGAAGATGTTCGATAAGAATAAGAAGACATCAAAAACTAGAATTCTTGAGTTCAAGTACAATGCCCTTGGGAAACCTGTTGAGATCAAAATGAAGAATACAGGAAAAATTAATGTTGCTTATGATAACTATGGTGAAATAAAGAAAGTTGAGTCAAAACAAGGTCATAAAATGGCGCTTCAGGTAACTCAAGCCTTTCAAAGTCTTCTTGCTATCGTTAAGCCAGCTGGAGTTAACCTGAATATGTAGTGACAATTAAAGTTGTCACTGAGTTCAACCCTATATTGATCACTTAGATCAAAATTTGGAAGATCTTAAGATTCAAGTAATAATGACGTGTACTAAAGTTTTTGTGGGAGTAATAAAATGAAGAAGATTATAATAGGAACTCTTTTAGTGACAAATTTCTTATGTGCCACTGGTGTATTAGCTAGAGAGATGGGGGAGAATACTAATAGTTGCAAATGCCCTGATGCCTGCGCAGTAGACGGAGCTAGGAAAGGGGATGAAGAATTGGCCGTAGAGGGTAATAGTGGAAAAACTACACCAAAAAAAGAAGCTAAAACAAAGTAAGTATAAAGAAATTAAAAGTTGAAATATTTGAATGGCCTTCTACTTTGTTAGAGGGCCTTTTTTTGTCTACATTTTAGTCGATGATGAACATTTTCATAAATTATACAGTCGATAAAACCTAAGTTAGCAATATTGCGATAGTTTATTTGGCACAAAGCTTGCTTCTTTATAAGTAACGAGAGATTAACTTAGAGGAGACGATATATGAAAAGCTTATTCTTAACCATGTTAGTAATTTTAACTATCTCAACTGCAAATGCAGGTGTTGGCGGTACTAAAGCAGACTGTACAGCAGGTGTTCAAAGTGGCAGAGGAGTTTCTGAGAGTACAGCGGCCGTCTTTACAGAGTCAGAGCAAGCAGCAGCGGATGCAGCAAAAGCAAAAGCAAAAGGTGGAAAAGGTAAGTAGTCATCCTGCTTAAGTTCCTTTCCTTAGCTATGTAGGTAATTAAAAATTAAAATAATAGAATGGCCCTCTACTTTGTAAGAGGGTTTTTTTTGTCTAAAGTTTAGTCGATGTTGAAAGTTTTCATAAATTGTTGGGTCGTCAAAACTCTAAGTTACGAATATTAGGATAGCTTATTTGGCACAGGACTTGCTTCTCTATAAGTAACGAGAGACTAACCTAGAGGAGACTATATATGAAAAACTTATTCTTTATCATGATAACAATTTTAACTATTTCAACTGCAAATGCAGGTGTTGGCGGTACTAAAGCAGACTGTACAGCAGGTGTTCAAAGTGGAAGAGGAGTTGCTGAGAGTACAGCGGCCGTCTTTACAGAATCAGAGCAAGCAGCAGCGGATGCAGCAAAAGCAAAAGCAAAAGCAAAAGCTGGAAAAGCTAAGTAGTCATCCTGCTTAAGTTCCTTTCCTTAGCTGTGTAGGTAATTAAAAATTTAAATAATAGAATGGCCCTCTACTTTGTAAGAGGGTTTTTTTTGGCTATTAGGTTAAGTAGGATGTTTGCGCGACGTTTGAATTGTCTTCTAATTGGCCTTTAAAATCTTGATGAGCATATCCTTCTCTTCATCAGTATAGTCGCTATGGGCATCCTCTCTTGCGGCTTTAAGAGAAGCTTTAGTCTCTCTATCGATTGAAGATGATTTGGTCGAAATTCTATCTAAGCCAGGCTTTGTGTTATTAAATACCTTCTTTCCAAAGTTCTTTCCGTCTTTAACACCTTTGAGAAGTGCTGACTTTGACGTATCAAAAATCTCTCCCGTTATTGGAGCGGCCCAATTATTGAGATAATAGAAAGCAGGCTTCCTTTGAATAGGAATACTCAAGATGACAAAACTAAGGCAAAAGGCAATGACAAATTTTATTAATGAGAACATTCTTTATTCCTTATTTCTTTCGACTTCAATTTTATTAACAGCTTTAATAAGATCTTGGGGCGTAAAAGGCTTGGGTAGGAAATCAAGAGCTCCATTTGATATCGATTCAATGACAATTGATTCCATATTAAGGGAAGACATCATGATAATAGAGGCATTCATTGATTTCTCTGATATAACTTTTGCCATCTCTAAGCCTGAACGCTCTGGCATAATAACATCGATAATAAATAGATTTGTTCCTGTGGTGGCTCCAAGGGCCAGGCCTTCTTCTGCAGATCCAGCTTGGCCAACTATATTGTAACCCTCACCTTCAAGTATTTCGATAATACTCTTTCTAGAAAACTCAGAGTCATCTATAACTGCAATTTTTAATTCTTGAGTTTTTTTCTTTGGCATAGTTCATTTCCTTGCTTCTATTTTAAAAGAAAATGATAACTATGCCAGTGAAATCTATGCTGCAATTGGTGGTATATTCTTCTTTTTCTGAGCTTTAGTCTCTTTTTTACTCTTTAAAGCGATGGCCTTTCTCTGAGCTTTGTTTTCCTTCCAGTTTACGAGGGCAATATCAAGTACTGCATCAATCGTTTTTACTGGAATAAGTTCAAGCTTATCTCGATATTCTTGCGGAATATCAACAAGATCTTTTTGGCATTTCCAAGGAATAATAACTGTCTTTATCCCCATTCTCATCGCTGCTAGGCACTTCTCTTTTACTCCACCTACAGGAAGAACTTTTCCTGTTAAGGTAATTTCACCTGTCATAGCAACTGTTCTATCAATTGGACAGTCAGTAAGAAGAGAAATGATTGTGGTTGCCAATGTAATTCCGGCACTAGGTCCATCTTTAGGAATGGCCCCCGCTGGTAAATGAATGTGAACTTCATTTTCTTCAAATACGTTCTCACTAATACCTAAGTATTCTGCTCGTGATCTAATATAACCAATTGCAGTTTGAGCAGACTCTTTCATAACATCACCAAGCTGTCCGGTGAGGGTAAAGCCTTTGCCCTTCATTTTAGTAGATTCAATATAGAGAACCTGACCACCTGCTGAAGTCCATGCAAGACCAGTGGCCACGCCAACTTCATCAACTTCTCTGTGATCATCTTTTGAGTACTGATGTGGACCTAAAAGGTCTAGTACAGTATCAGGGATTATATGAGTAACTTTCTCGTCACCTTTGGCGATCTTCATGGCCACCTTTCTACAAAGGGCACCAATTCTTCTTTCAAGATTTCGAAGACCAGCTTCAGCTGTAAAGTGTTGGATAACGGAGTGAATACCTTCGTCAGAAAATTCCACATGGTTATCTGTGATACCATTTTCTTCCAATTGTTTCGGAATAAGGTACTTCTTTGAAATGGCGACTTTTTCTTCTTGGGTATAGCCAGCAAGATTTAGAATTTCCATTCGGTCTCTTAGTGGACCAGGAATGTTTTGCAGTACATTTGAAGTTGCAATGAACATTACATTAGAAAGATCAAAAGGAACATTTAAGTAATGATCGCGAAAATCTTTGTTTTGCTCAGGATCTAAAACTTCAAGAAGAGCACTTGAGGGGTCACCCTTTTGGTCTCCACCTAGCTTATCTACTTCATCAAGTAGAATGACAGGGTTATTTGTTTTAGCTTGCTTTAGGGCCTGGATAATTCTTCCAGGCATGGCCCCAACATAAGTTCGTCTGTGGCCTCTAATTTCGGCTTCATCTTTAACACCGCCAAGAGAAATTCTAACGAACTCTCTTCCTGTTGCACGTGCAATAGATTTACCAAGAGATGTTTTACCAACCCCAGGAGGACCTGAAAAACAAAGTATTGGACCTTTCATCTCTCCGTCCTTTAATTGGCGGACAGCAAGGTATTCCAAAATTCTCTCTTTTACTTTTTTAAGATCAAAGTGATCTTCATCTAAGACTTCAAGAGCGGCATCAAGATCTATTTTTTCTTCAGAGGCATTTGACCAAGGAAGGTCACACATCCACTCAAGGTAAGTTCTCATAATACTTGCTTCTGACGAATCAGGATGCATTTTTTCAAGGCGTACTAATTGCTTATTAACTTCTTTTTCAACTTCAGCTGGAATGTTAGCTGCTTTTAACTTGTTTCTAATCTCAGTAAACTCGTCATCAGCAGGTGTATCTCGCTCATCACCAAGCTCTGACTTTATTGCCTTGATCTGCTCTCTAAGAAAATATTCTTTTTGAGACTTATTAATTTCACCTTTGGCATTATGCTTTATCTTAGCTTGCATTGCTAAAATCTCTAACTCACGTGTTAGAATATCATTAACTTTATGAAGTCTCTCAACTGGCTCGTAAGTTTCTAGTATCATTTGTGCTTCAGCCACATGGAGATTTAAGTTGGAAGCTACTAAGTCAGCAAGTCTTCCCGGTTCTTTAATATCTTCCAAAACTGTTAGAATATCTGGAGAAAGAACTTTACCTAAAGTGATAACTCTTTCAAGTTGTTCTCTGATATTTCTCATAAGAGCATTAACAGCGATGACATCCTGATCTAATTCTTGATCTTCAACTTTTGCTAAGCTTGTCATGAAGTAAGGCACTTGTTGATCAAAGCTTGTAATGCGTGCCTTGCTTAAGCCTTGAACTAGAATCTTTATTCTTCCGTCAGGAAGCTTTCTCATTCTCATGATCATCGCCACCGTTCCAAGCTCATATATTTCACTAGGCTCTGGTAGCTCTGCAGTAATATCTTTTTGACTTGCAAGAAGAATGAGGCGATCACTCTTATCAAGTGCATGTTCAACCGCTTGAATCGAAGACTCTCTTCCTACAAAGAGGGGAAGAATCATAAACGGGTAAACTACTATATCTCTAATAGGTAGAAGAGGGAGCTTATCCTTAAACTCAATATTGTCGCCCTCGTAATTCGTAACCATAAAAATTCCTCCAACATTAGCAAATCCATGCTAAATTTGTTCACATATACCATTCGGGCTTACGCCCCCCTTTCTTTAAGGTTTTATGCGTTTGGTGATGAAAAAAAATGAATAATTGATAGAGTTAAATGGTCGAAAACTATAAGAAATTTCTGATTTATCTTCAAAAGCTAGATATATTCGGGGATTAGAAAGCTAGAGTAAAAGACTCGGAAAAAGGGGCTTGAATGACTGATAAAATAGGTATTGCGATATTAGCGGCAGGTCTTGGTAAGCGGATGGGCAAAAACCTCCCTAAGCCTCTTGTTGGATTAATGGGAAAAAGTTTAGTCGACTTCCCTTTACAAGCATCTTTAAATTTTGTGAAAGCTGAGAACTTAGATGCTAAAGTTGGGATCGTTGTTGGCCATCAAAAAGAATTAGTCGAAAAATATATAGAAGAAAACTATAAAGACGCTAATAGCTCCATTAATTTTCCTGAACAAAAGCAGCAGCTGGGTACGGCCGATGCCTTGAGGAGTTATTTTACTGATTGCTCGTGGGCCAGTGATACAGACTACACATTAGTTCTCTGTGCCGATACTCCTCTCCTAACAGCACATGAACTTAAAGCCCTATGGAATGAGGTAAAAACAAATAGTTTAGATGGTGCTTGTGCTTGCTTTAGGGAAGAGAACCCTAAGGGTTATGGAAGAATAATAAGAGGCGATAGAGGGTTTCAAATAGTAGAAGAGAAGGATGCTAATGCTGAGCAGAGGCTCATTACCGAAGTAAACTCCGGGCTTTATCTCTTAAAAACTAATTATATAGTGGACCAGCTCAAAAATATTGAGAGCAATAATAGCGCCAATGAATTCTATCTAACCGACTCTTTTGCTATTGGGCAGAATGTATCTGCGCTTAGTTTTGCTGAGTCAGATCCTTTCTTGGGGGTTAATAGTCCAGTGCAATTAGAAAGAGCAGGAAAACTTCTGCGCTCTAGGATTAATGAGTTTTGGCAGCACAGTGGTGTAGAAATAATCGATAGTAGTACTACTTATATAGAGCCAAGCGTTAAGATTGAAAGAGGAGTAGTGCTCTATCCTCAAACATACTTACATGGAAGTACGACAATTGGAGAGAATTGTACGATTGAACCTGGCTGTATTATTAAAGAAAGTCATTTAGCTCAGAATATTTCGATTAAGGCCTACTCCTACCTTGAGCAGGCAAGAATCGCTAATGATTGTACTGTTGGCCCTTTTGCCCGCCTTAGAAAGGGGAGTGATCTCGCTGAAAAAGTAAAAATAGGTAACTATGTAGAAATAAAAGAAACAAGACTTGAAAAATCGGTCTCAGTATCCCACTTAAGTTATGTAGGGGATGCTGAAATTGGTGAAAATGTTAATATTGGATGCGGCTTTATTACTTGTAACTACGATGGAGAATCAAAGCATAGAACAGTTATTGGCAAGAACTCTTTCATTGGTTCAGATACCCAAATGATAGCCCCTGTTGAAGTAGGTGAGAGTGTTTTTGTTGCTAGTGGCTCAACCATTAATCAGAATATACCAAGCTTTGGTTTCTCTCTTTCTCGAGCGCGGCAAGTCATTAAGGAAGGAATGGCCTCTCGCTTTTTAAAGGGGAAGTGGTCCATAAGGAAGTAGCCCGGTCGTATGGGCTATCGATCTGAGTTTTCCAGTATGAAAACTTAAGCAAAGTCTTGTATACTCGGCCAGTAGAATTACTCGAGTGCGTCACTAAGGACGAAGCTTGAATTCCTTTCCAGGAGCAGTATATGTGTGGAATTGTTGGACATTTAGGACCGATGGGCTCTGTTGATATCGTCTTAGAGGGGCTTAAAAGGCTTGAGTATAGAGGGTATGACTCTTCTGGCGTAAGTTTCATAAATGAAAATGGAATAATTAATACTTTTAAAAAAGAAGGAAAGCTAGAAAACCTTGTCCAGCTTCTTGAAGATAAAGATACCGCAAGTATGATTTCCATTGGTCACACCCGCTGGGCCACTCACGGCGGAGTTAATGATACGAACTCCCACCCTCACAGTATTGAAAACCTCTCTATGGTTCATAACGGAATCATTGAGAATGCAGATATTCTTAGAGAAGGCCTGATAAAAGAAGGCTACACCTTTAAATCTGAAACTGATTCAGAAGTATTCTTGATAATGGTTCACTCGTTGATGAAGTCAATGCCCTTAGGGGAAGCCATCTTAAAAGGCTTCTCTCAAATAAGTGGTAATAGCGCTTTTGTTTTTATTCATGGTGAAGAAAAAGAAATCTATGCCATTCGAAAATCAGCACCACTGGTTTGCGGAACACACTCTGCAAACTCCCATGCCCTGGTAAGCTCTGATGCTTATGCACTGGTGGGGGTCGCCGATAGAATTTACTTTCCCGAAGATAATGTTCTTTGCCACTTGAGTGGAAAGAATAAAGAATTAATTAGCTTCTATGATACTGATGGAAGACCATCAAAGCGCTATACTTCTAAAGTTCAATCGACTCAAATAGACCCTAGCGACAAAGGTGATTACGAACACTTCATGCTGAAGGAAATTAATGAGCAATCTGGACTAGTGAGGTCTCTTTGCCAATATTACTTTGAAGGAGACGGGTCTACGTTTCTGAACGATATTGGAAAATTAAGACCTTCCAAGTTTCATATTTCAGCTTGTGGAACTGCTTACTATGCAGGCCTTGTGGTTAAGAACTTTATCGAAGGCATCAACCGTATTCCATGCTCTACTGAGCTTGCAAGTGAGTTCCGCTACAGAAATCCTATTGTTAATGACGGTGAAGTCGGTCTCTTCATTAGTCAGTCTGGAGAGACGGCAGATACTTTGGCTTGCCAAGAAGAATGTGTGAAGTTGGGTGTGAAAACTCTGAGTTTAGTGAATGTCGAGGGCTCTTCTCTCTATCGAGGTTGTGATCATAATCTTCTTATTAGAGCAGGGATGGAGATTGGTGTGGCCTCCACAAAAGCCTTTACCCAAATGGGATTAACGGGAAGATTACTGTCATTCGCCTTAAATGAGAAATATACAGACAAAGAAGCACGTAGAGAACTTGCTGCAAAGGTGAGTCTACTGGCCGACCGAATGGATGAAGTACTTGGTAGAGAGTCTGAAATTAAAGCGATTGCTGAAGAGATATATAATAAGAAGGGCTACTTCTTTACGGGAAGAAATATCTACTTTCCTATTGCTTTGGAAGGAGCTTTAAAGCTTAAAGAGATAGCCTATGTTCACGCTGAAGGCTATGCCTCAGGGGAGCTGAAGCATGGTCCAATAGCATTAATCGATGAAGAGATGGTTAATATTGCGATTGTTGGGCCTGAGTTAAAAGATAAGACAGTAAGTAATATTCAAGAAATTAAGGCCCGAAAAGGCATAATCGTTTCAATTGGTCCTGAGGATGACAAGAACCTCAAGAAAATGTCGGACTATTTTATAGGTTTAAATTTTGATGGATTAGAAGAGCTCTCTCCGCTCTATGTAAACTTGGTCAATCAGCTTCTCTCGTATTACATGGCCAAGTTTAAGGGGACCGACATAGACAAGCCCCGAAATCTTGCAAAATCTGTAACGGTGGAATAGATGTTAAACTTTTCAAAACTAAATGAAGCTCAAAGAATGGCCGTGGAGCAAACTCAAGGACCACTTATGGTTCTTGCTGGTGCTGGCTCTGGAAAGACACGAACTCTTGTCACAAGAATTTCCTATCTCCTAACAAAGAAGAGAG
>CALHBL010000152.1 GCA_937930825.1 uncultured Bacteriovoracaceae bacterium | reverse complement strand
GGAGGATCAAATGATGCTGTCGTCACGAAGCTCAATGCCAGTGGTAGTATTCAATGGCTTACTCATTTTGGAAGTACTACAAATATAGGCGGATCAAGTTCTGGAGTTGACGAATGTAAGTCCTTAGCAGTTGATAGTTTCGATAATGTTTATTGCGGAGGAAAATCTAATGGTTCCTTTGGAGAAACTGGTGGTGGAAGCTACGATCCCTTCTTATTTAAATTAGACAGCAGCGGTGCACCTTTATGGGGAACACAGCTCGGCGCAATCACAACAGCGGGTGGAGACAATTCTAGTATTGATAATTGTGAATCAATTACATTAAGCCAATACGGTAACGTCATTTGCATGGGGACAACTTTTAGCTCAATGGGGCCACTACCAAATGCAGGTGGTACTGACATCATAATGATGCGCTTTGAAACGGATGGAAATTTCCTTCCTCCCTTTTAGTGAACAATATTTTCTAAGCTTGAATACGCTAAATCTCTGTGTTTAAACTTACTTTAATAAAAAAATGATCGGAAGGATACCGTCCGTCTCTAGATTCATCGATGAGGTCAATAGAGTTTGCTCTAAATTTTCGATTCAGCAGAATCCAGTCAATCCTCTCATTCCTTCCCGTAGGATCAATCCCATCAAATTTATGAAAGCTAGAGCATTCACTCTTTGCCAATTTTATCCAAGGGTCAAAGAGGTTGAGCGCTGATGAGTTAATCTCATGGCGTACTGATTTATCTGGGCCTGAGTTGAAGTCGCCCATGAGGATAATGGGAAGATTCTTATCATTAAGTTTAGTCACTTGGTCTATTAAAACTCTGGCTTGATTGAGTCTCGTTTCTTCCTCAATATGATCGAGATGGCAGTTGATGACTATAAAAGCTATTTCTTCTTTAAGGCAGTAGAGTTCAGCAAAAGTGCAGAGCCTTGGAAACATGGAGCCAAAGGACTTTGTTCCTGGAATATTTGGGGTTTCAGAAAGCCAAATATCGCCACTTCTTTTGAGCTTAAAAACAGTGGGATCAAAGAAGAGGGATGGGTACATTCTCTCATCAATCCATTTTCTATGAGTTTCAATGAGTTTCAATTGGGGCAGCAGACTTGAGAGTTCTCGCAACTGACCCTCTCTACCTTCTTGAGTGCCAAGAAGGTGAATATTCTCCCGGCCCACAATCTCAGAGAAGAAGTCTTTTCGGTAGGGCCAGTTATTCTCACCATCGCCAACATTTTCGAAGCGGATATTGGCAGTCATGATATTAATATTTTCTTCTTTGGAGTGAGTCACTCTACAAGCATAGATCAGTTTATTTCAGACTGGAAGAGCGAATCTTCCGTTATGCCCAACTTAATTACAGTAATTTAGCATAATTTGAAACTGGAATAAGCTTTGCTAATGAAGCACATCAGAACTTTTTCTAGGAGGATAGATGATAGAACTTGAACGAGAAACGCTTAATAACTTCTTAAAGGTCGCTGGAAAGCTCTCTGTTACTGAATACGGCAGACTTTTAGGCATTGAAAGAACGAGATTCTTTAGGCTTATGCATGGTGCAGATATGAAAGTTAAAGAACTCGTTTCCATTCAATTATACATAAAGAAGCAAAAGGGTGAGTCAGTTGACTGGTCAGATGTCATGGGAAAATTAGTGCGCGAAAGTGAGACCGCTAGCTACTCTGGAGGAGAGAGTGAGGGTGTTTTTCAATTCGAAAGATACAAGAGGTTAAGAGGTATTATCAATCAAACTGCAGCTCAAGCTGCTTAATAAGGAAGAACTATTTATGGAAAAATCACTCTTAGTCGTAGAAAGAATCGTCCTAGAATCACTTGAAAAGGGAGCTTTGGAGCTTGATGAGTTAGGCTTACAATGCGGGCTTAATAAGCCGCTACTGCAGGCGGTGCTCTTCGAGCTTATTAATAGAGGCGTAGTTTCTTATTCAGGAAATGAGTACTGTCTGGATTGGAAGAATCGAGAAAATTGGATATCTCTTTTGAAGAATAAAGAAGGGATGAAGGCCGAAATTAAAGAACTCTTTTCAAGTTTGGTTAATAGAAAATATGAAGAAGATGAAGCCAGTAATCTTAAGGTGCAAAAAATTTGGCTTATGCCAAAGGAAAAAGAAGACCTAGAAAGAAGACTTAAAGATATTGACTACTTTATAGAGAATATTAAAGAGAGCCGAAAAACAAGACCTGTCAGTGAGAAAGTCTCTCAAAGACAAGTCCTCTTCTATGGCTCATCTCGCTATGATAATCTTGTTCAATCAATACTTAAGGCCAGTTAAGTTAGAGATTCGGTGAAAGCCACCGCTTCATTTCCGTAAGAGTCTTACCCTTTCTTTTTGAATAGTCTTCAAGCTGATCGAGTCCGACTTTCCCAAGATTAAAGTACTTTGATTCTGGGTACTGAAAGTAAAGACCTGATACAGAGCTTGCAGGAAACATAGCAAAGTTTTCTGTAAGCTTCGCTCCTGTATTCTTCTCAACTTCAAGCAGTCTCCAGATAATTTCTTTTTCAGTATGATCAGGGCATGAAGGGTAACCTGGGGCAGGCCTAACTCCTCTGTACTTTTCTTTTATAAGATCCTCTGAGCTTAGTTCTTCTTTTAAACCAAAGCCCCAATTGTCTCTTACTTTCTTATGAAGCATTTCGGCCAGTGCTTCAGCTAATCTGTCGCCTATGGCTTTAACCATTATTGATGTATAGTCATCGCCATTGTCTTGGTAGGACTTTGCTAACCTCTCAACCTCTTCACCAATTGTAACAACAAAGGCGCCTGCATAGTCCTGGTGACCCTCTGGGGCAACGAAGTCTGCTAAACTCTTGAATGCAGTTGATTGACTACCTAACCTTTGCTGGCGTAAGAAGTGAAATACTTCCTTTGTTTGTTTTCTTGATTCATCCGTGAATAGTCTTATATCTTTACCATCAGAGTTGGCAGGCCAAAGACCCCAAACAGCAGACGGCTTAAATGAGTTTTTCTTTACAATTTCTTTAAGAATTTTTTGGGCCTCATTGAAAACCTTCTTTGCTTCTTGTCCATACTTTGGGGACTCTAGAATTTTGGGGTAGGTGCCTTTCATCTCCCAAGTCCAAAAAAATGGTGACCAATCAATATAGGGGACAATTAAATCAAGAGGAATATTGCACCAAGTGCTCAAGCCCACTTTGTCGGGCTTATAAAGATCTATAGTCTTCCAGTCAATGACAGACCTATTCTCATGGGCTTCTTCTATCGCCACAAGAGGAGTCTTCTGCTCATTTTCAAACTTCTCTTTGATGGCCGCTTGTTTTAGTTTAAGTTGAGAGATGTATTCGACTGATTTTTCTTCACTGAGAACTTGGGAGCATACTTCTACAACAAGTGAAGCATCCCCCACTTGGATAATGGGCCCATCGTAGTGCTCGGCAATCTTAACAGCGGTATGAGTTTTTGATGTTGTTGCGCCGCCAAT
>CALHBL010000151.1 GCA_937930825.1 uncultured Bacteriovoracaceae bacterium | reverse complement strand
CAGAGCTTCATTAGCCTTGTCTTCTTTTTTTCAAGACAAAGCTTATCATACCTCTCTCCTCTATAGAGGAGAGAAATATATATGTCTAAAGCTTGTATAAGGTATTAGAGTGTAAGCATGACAATCGTAAAAGCTATCATACTTCAAGGCTTCTGGTATCTGTCCGTATCCTGTGGGTATGAGTATGAAATACCAATACTCGTTAGTGCTATTCTTCTAAGTCTAGCGAACTTCTTCATCTATAGGCCATCAATTACTAAAGGCCATTACTTATTCTGTGTTCTCTTCTTTGTTCTCTATGGATTTATACAAGAGAATCTCTTTGAGCAATTAGGGCTTGTTGACTATGGGCAAGAGAGTTTTCCTCTTTGGCTTACCGCCCTCTATATTGTTTTCATTGGTTACTATGGGGACCTTTTAAATTACCTTTCTAAAAAGCCGTTGCCTATACTGGCCATAGTAGGAGCACTTGGTGGGGTAAGTTCCTATTATGGAGGGGCTATTATTTCGAAGATAGAAGTGCTATCGCCCTTTTACTACTTGGCCCTCGCTCTTGGCTGGGGATTATTCTTTCCCTTAAGTATAAAGATTTTCTATGAAGGTCTTCTTTGGAATAAATTTTCTAATCTATTTTCTTATAGGGGTTAACACTTTCAAATTCTTTGAAGAGCTGAGAAATGCCGCTCTTTTCTCGCTCTAAAAATTCGTAAATGGCATCAGCAAAGCCGGGGTGCTTTATATGGTGAAGACTCTTATTTATAATAGGGGTAAATCCTCTTAACCTCTTATGCTCCCCTTGAGCGCCGGCCTCAAAAACGTCAAGCTTCTTTCTTATTGCAATATCTAAACCTCTATAGAGGCAGAGCTCAAAGTGAAGAAATTGAACCTCTTCAGAGCAACCCCAATAACGGCCATAGAGTCTTGTTTGAGAATTAAGAAGAAGGGCATTAGCAATCAGTTCTCCGCTTTCAGGATCAAAAGCCTGAAGGAGAATAGTATTATCAGGAAGGCCTTTGAAGAGATTCAAAAAGAAGTCATAGTTGAGGTAGGCTTGAGACTGTTTCTTGTGAATAGTTGAGAGGTAACTTTGATAGAAGAAAGTAAGATCTTCTTCACTTACCTGATCTCCTGTAAGTTCTTTAAAGGTAAGATGCTCAAGAGATCTTCTTTCTCTCTTGATCGATTTACGGCGATTCTTCTTTAGTTTCTGCAAGAAATCATCAAAGTTACTATAGTCATGATTATGCCAATGGTATTGAAATGAATCCCTCTCTTTGAGACCAAAGGGGTTAAAGATTCTCTGTTCCTCTTCGCTAGTAAAGAGCAGGTGAAGGCTTGAGGTGTCACTGTCTTTATAGAAGTCCAATACTTTTGGTAGTAGGGTTGATTGGAGTAAGTGGGGGCAGCCAAGAAACTTTGGTGCTGTTACCGGAGAAAAAGGAATCGCCGTGGTTAACTTTGGATAGTAGGGAACTTGATACTGCTGAAAAGCGCGGGCCCATTCCCAATCAAAGATAAATTCTCCATAGCTATCAAACTTTACGAAAGTAAAGAAGGCGCATTTATAAGCACCATTTTGAGAGAGGATGAAGTACTTAGGGTGCCAGCTTGTTTGGGCTCCTATACACTTTCCTCTTTCTAGAGCACTGAAGAACTCATACTTCACGAAGGGGTTATCATCTGGGACGAGCTCATTCCAGCGCTTTCCATCACATTCTTCAATGGAGGAGAAGATTTCAAGTTTAAAGGATTCACCTTTCATTAAATTAACTTATCCTGGTCGGCCGTTTTCGGATTTTGGGCCGCTTCACTTGGTCTGGTCCAAATAAAAATCATGACTGAAATGCCAATGAGGAGGATGAAGCCTTTAACCCAAAGGCTGACTTTTATCGCTGCAAATATAAGAGAGTAGGAAAAAAGAAGGATTATCATCGCACTGGCCAGAACTTTAACCCGAAGGGGAATAACGCCATTTTGCTCCCAGCTATAGATTAAAGGGCCAAGGGTTTTTTGGCGCAGAAGCCATGAGTGAACTCTGGTAGAGCTTTTAGAAAAGAAGAAGGCCGCGAGGAGAATGAGGGGAGTCGTCGGAAGCAGAGGAAGAAAGATGCCGATGACACCTAAGATAAGACTGAGCCAACCTAGTGCTAAGAAAACTATTTTGGTGAGACCACTAAGCAACCTTTCCTCCCTTCTTTCTAACTTTGAGGAGGAATCTTCTTGGGGCAGGATGGCCTTCTATGGTTAGAGTGGGATCGTTGGGATCAAGAGAGTCTTTCAAACTCTTATACGCTTCAGGACACCACTGAGTCTTTCGCTGCTCATCTTCATTGAGGTCACTATCGGCAATAACTTCTATATCGATGAATTTTACTTTCTTGGCCCAGTTAATAAAGCAGCTGAGTGTAGGGACAAACCAAACATTACCCATACGGGCATAACGATCTTCTGGAAAGAGGGCGAATGACTCATCTCCTGGAATGCCTATGGTTTCGAGAAAGGCGACACCACCAGGAACAAGGGATTCTCTTAAATCGAGGAGCTGCTGAATAGGGTGGCGGTGGTGATAAATAATCCCCATATAGAAGATCACATCAAAGACTTCTTTAAAGAGGTTAAGATGTTCGACGCCAAATAATTCAAATTTCAGATTAGGCGCTTGTACATAGTTTTGTATTAAATCAAATTGCGCTTGCATGGGAAGAACCGGGTCGATGCCCAGGGCCAGTTTTGGATTGTGGGCGCCCATGCGAAAGAGGAAGTAGCCATTATTGCAGCCTATATCCAAAATAACTTTATTCTTAAGTTCAGGAAGATGAGGTGACAGGCGGTCCCACTTTAATTGAGATTTCCATTCACTATCGATATCATTTTCAAAGAGTTTAAAGGGTCCCTTCTTCCAAGGGATGAGTCTCTTAGCATATTCTCTTAGAGTATCAGCAGCTTCTTTTGAAAGGGGAGTTCCTGTGACAGAGACGCTATCCTTATCAAGATCGATAGTATCGATTTGATACTTGGGGTATTCGCCTTTGTCGCTGTCGCTGTCGCTGTCGCTGTCGATGAGCCAGCGCTTTGATGACTCTCGCTTCCACCATGATTGGCGCTCCTGCTTGAGCTCTTCCAAGGCTTGCCAGTTGATTCTTTCTTTATAAGGAAGAAGATAGTCTAG
>CALHBL010000150.1 GCA_937930825.1 uncultured Bacteriovoracaceae bacterium | reverse complement strand
CATCTTCCTCATCCAAGGTATTCTTAGTTACAATCTCATGAATTTTTAAGATGACTTCCTTGCCCAGTGGTAATTCTCTATGCTCTTGAATCCATTCATTTGCCTTAAAATTATTTAAGACCATCCATTGAGCTTTATTGGCCGGAGCCGTTTTACCAACAATAAACTTCTTAGCTTCACTTCTTGTTGTATTGGCCCCTTCATAGAGCGCACTCATAATTGCTTCCTCATACTGAGCATCTCTGGCAAATGCACTTGTAAAGGAGCTATTCTTGCGTACTAAACTAAATAGCCTCTCACCCTTTTTTTCAATTTTACTAATATTTTTAATTATTTCATCAGTTGGGTAGAACCAAAATTTCTTATCAATGCTCTTGAAAAATAAGGGAAAAGAATTAACCTTTCTTAGGGCCATTATCCTTCTGCCTAGCGACGCGGCCCAGTCAGTCCTTTTATAACCATAACTTGTAATCAAGTGCTTTAACTTATCAGGGGCAATATAATTTGCTTGAGTTGTCTCAATCCACATCTTTGAATTTAGAAATTCAAACTGTTCTACTGTGTCCATATCTTCCTTTAAGCCAATAATAACTCTTATTTACTGGCAACCTCTCCAAGAATTTTACCATAATATTGGAGACTTTCAAGGAGGCTTGACCTAACTATTTGATTTCTCTATGGATTTATTTGAGGAGAAATTGACTCTCCAAGGGAGGTTGGTGCTTGGGTGGTGCTGCAAGATAAGGCCGCGAGAGCATTCAATTTTTAGCTTTGCGCTCTAGTACTTCTGCTCAGGCGACTGGGAAGTCACTTCTTGTTCTTTAGATATTCAAGAAAGGCTTTTCTTGAAACAACCCAGTTCCTTTTAATTTTAAATGCTGGGATATTCCCTCTTCGGGCCATGACATTCAAATAATCTGAGGAATAATCAGACAGCTCCGCAGCTTCTTTTAATGTTATAAAACTATCTTTAATTTTAGGTATTGCTTCAAAGTAAAGATAGATTGTTCTCTCTAAACTTCTTGCTATGAAAAATACAAAGTCATTAATATTACCTTTATGTGCTTTTTCCAAGACATCATAATATTTCATACGATCATTCTTCAAAATAATTGTGGGGAAATAGCCATTCTTGATAAGAACTAGATTCATTAGTAACCTTGCAGTTCTTCCATTACCATCAACAAATGGATGAGTATGAACAAGCTCGAAGTGGGCAACGGCCGCCTCCACAATAGGATGCTCACTCGAATTCAGCTTTTTCTTCACAAAGCTTTTCATTTGTTCTTTCACCTGTAAACTATCTGGCGGTGTGTGACTTGAACCAGTTATTCTAACATTTAAGTCTCGGTATTTCCCAGCATACTCAGAATCAATATCCTTCAGAACTAATGAGTGAATCTCCCTTATATTTCTCTCTGAAATCTTAGCATTCATGGAGGCGAGCTCTTCTACAAAATCAATTGCAGATTTATGATTAATTGTCTCAAGGTATTCCTGTAAAGACTTATTTTTAACTGTTAGTCCTTCTTGCAAAACCAACTGTGTCTCTCTAAGACTTAGGGTGTTCCCTTCTATTGCGTTTGAATTGTAAGTCCACTCCACAACCATTTGCTCATGAAGTCTGTTAACAATAGATTTTGACAAGGGCCTATGTTTATCTATAAGTCCCTTAGCACGATCTATTCTTTTTATTAACTCTAACGTTTGATTGGATAGCATATATTTAAGGCTAACCGATCATTTAAGAAAACACCAGACAATTGATTGGATAGGGTCAAATAGACATTAACCAATCACATCGCAGGCGTATAATCAGTACTTTATAGCTTTTTTGGCGGTACTGCCCTGTAAGGCTGCGAGGTCATTCAATTTTTGATTTTGCGTTCTACTGCTTCTGCTCAGGAGAATTTCATTCTCCTTCCGTGACAGACCACTTCGCATCAAATAGCTGCTTGGGCGTTTCTGCCAAACAAGGCTGCGAGGTCATTCAATTTTTAATTTTGTGTTCTACTGCTTCTGCTCAGGTGACTGGGAAGTCACCTTCAGTGACAGACCACTTCGCTTCAAATAGCCGCTTGGGCGGCTTTTTGCTGCGAGTGGTGGTGGAGGTGGTGAGGGGTAATTAAGTACTGAAAATGATACAATTATTTTGAATCATTACTACAGAGTACTACTCTACAATCTTCTAATCACTGAATGGCCACAGCAGCTAAGAACAAAGTCCTTCTTTTTGAATTTCCTCCTATCTTTATTCATGCTGTCTACATCTATAGAACCACCAATCATCAGCTTTTCATCAAGAATCTTAAGCCTTTTCGCATTATTTTCTATTATACTTATTTCTTTATGGTCACAATACGGCTCCACAGTTTTCATAACTTGGTTAGTCTTTTCAATGTACCCGACCAAACTTAAGTGAGAATTCCCAAGGTTATCTTTATCAAAAGAACTCACATACTGCTATATGTATAGGTCATCTGCTTGTTTGAAAAGTTCACTCGTTTGCTTTGCTACAGTACCTTTACAACTAACCTCTTCATCTCGATAATAGTCTATTAGGAAATAGATAAGCGGACCGAGAAGCCCAAATATTGAAATGAACCTAATCAATCTTGTCCCCTTCAATCTTAGGGCAAGAACTTGCACAACAGGAGGGGTCATTTTCACTTGAACTTACTATCTCCCCTTCGCATCCTTCGATTTCATTATATACAGAAAATGTTAACTCTTTTTCTTTTTTACAAAGCTTAACTGAAAGAGTCCGGACAGCACAGCACTCTAAACATTCTCTACGATCCGATTTTCCACTACAATAGTAGGTCTTCTTGCTACAGTTTTGACTAAATGTAAAACTAGATGCAATTAGAGACAAAATAATGACCCATATCTTTGAATTAAAAAAAGTCATTTAATCATCCTTCTTATTTTTGAAAGAAAAATCGCGGAGTCTATTATTAGGTAGAGAGCGTAGACTGCTCCAGTGACAGGTATAAAAACCAGGTATAGGTTAATTAAAGAATCCATCCTACTACCTATCGTTAGATGGAGAGGCTCCGTTATTGTGACAAAGATATTGACTAGATAAGTAAATCCTAAAATTGAAATCATTATAATGAGTGTACTTTTGAAATTATCGGTAGCCTTCTTAAGCTCAGCCTCAATTGGATCAAGAGCTTCTTTTTTAACATAAGCTTTAGCTTCTTCTCGACTAGCTCCTTCTTTAATCAACGAATTTATCGTATCTTCAGTATCTAGCTTCGAACTCGAAACTCCTAACCCTATGAATAAAGTATAAGCAGTGAAGAATAAACCACTTACTGTAGCAAGTACCTGTACTCCCATAGAGGAAGATACCTGGACATTCTTAATTCCAAAATAGTGATCGGTACACAGCCAGATAAGTAAAGGCGTAAAAAGCGTTATCAAACTAAACAGCGCCTCATACTTATATTTAATTAATAATTTCACTTATAGACCCACTTATTTTTCAAATAACTCTCTGACTGACCCTATAATTTGCTCGACTAGCCCTTTTTCATCATCAGGACTATGTTTTATGTAAATCTTTCTTGCTTTAGCTTCTTTCGAGTCAAGAAAAATTTTCTTACCATTCTCTATACCTTCAGCTGTAATACGAGCTTGACCTAGAGATACAAGCTTATCAGCACCGTTGATTATAGGTCTAGCCCCATCCTCATTAACACCTTCACTCGTTTTAGAAACGAACGTCATAATTAGCTTATCTGAACCTAGTAACTCTGTAAGTTCTAAAAGCTTGTTTCCAACATCTTTATTTACTGGGTTACTTCTTTGAACTTCTACAGAAACTTTTTTGATCGTATCCCAGCTAGATAAAAGTTTTGTACTCCCAGACTGCCTGAAGACATTTGATTCTACAATAAAGTCTTCCTTTCTTTTAATTTTCACTTTAAATAGTTCTTCTAAAAACCATTCAACCTCACTATCGGAGGGACCATGGGGAGCTGGAATCATTACAAAGGTATGCATTTCGTGGATAAAGAAGCCAGTAACAGTTTGAGCTGTAACTTGCTTAACATTCTCCAAGAGCTCCTCTTTTTCAAGATCATAAGCTAGACCAGTAGCCCTCGAATTGTACTTTAGAAGCCGGACACTGGTATACCCCTTTAATCTATCCTCTTTACTATTCATGATCCTCAATACGACACCTTTTTCATTTTCATTAACCAATGGCTTGCCCTTTGATATATCGTTTTTGAACCTGTCGAAAAGTACCCTATACCCCTTATTTTTCTTTAACCCCTTAATATGGATATTGTAAACAGCGCATTTAAATGTTTTTGGTCTTGCTTTCTTAGCCATAGGAATCCCTACCAAGGAAGGTTAAATTAATTTAACTATTTATCGGCCGAAACATTTTTTTATTTAGTAAAATAATGAAAGTAAAAAAAAAGGGGGGTTGCCCCCCCAAATTCTAAACGATCTCTAAAAGGTTACATGTATAAAGCAATGGATCATGAAGAGTAAAATTATCCGTAATCCCCTTTAGATCAATACCAGCCTTACGTATATAATACTGCATAGTTTTCAAGTCCTTCCATCCTCCCATCTTCATTACCCTGGGAGCAGAGATCCCCTTTGTGAGCATAATAGTAGCCCAACTTGCTCTTAAATCATGAAAACGGATTCTAGGAAGACCTAATCCCATCAGAAACAGCCGAAGCTCTCTCGCCTGCTCACCCCTATCCCACTTATCGATACGAGGTAAAACGAAATGGGAGTCTGCTCTCCTCAAGTAAAGCTGCTTAAATACAACCAATAAGTCAGCTGCAATTTCAACAAGCCTATCATCACCAGACTTAGTGTCCTTAAAGCCGTCCTTATTATTCCAAGAACAGTCGACCTTGATCATTCTCGACCCTAAATCTACTTTGTCCCACGTTAAGGCATACAACTCTCCACTTCTCATTCCGGTATACAAGGCTGTAGCCCATATAGGGTACCACTCAGATTCCTGGACCTTAGCTTGAGTTAGTAAGATTCTTGCTTGCTCTTCAGTGAGAACATCTTTTAGCTTATTTCCAATCTTGAATTTCATTCTCGGAGTAGGATTACTTGCAAGATCACCTCGTTCAACACCAAACTCAAAAGCTCCCCTAATATACTTTAGGACATTCTTTTGATGACTTGCTGATCTGTGACCAACTTTCTCTTTAATTAATGTTCTTATAGCTAAGGCAGTAATTGAGTCTACAAGAAGAGAACCCCAGTCTTTAAATGTATGAGCACGTAAAGAGAGCCAATAACTATCAACTGTTTTTTTAGAAACATCCCTTTCGGAGAGTGACCTTATGTAATCCTTAACTAGAGACTCCCAGCTAGGAATAACTGACTCGTTAAGCTTCTTATCTACCTGAATGATAAGTTCTGCATAAACGCGATTAGCCTCAGCTTTGCTTTTTATGCCCTTACGTCTTAAGTTTTTAGGCTGTCGAGTGATTGGATGCCTCTTTGAATAAGAGACTTCGTAAGTTTTGGTATGCGAATTAAATTTAATGCCCATTTCGGACTCCTCTTGGTTGTGACAAGAGAAGCTCGTTGAGCTCACTTCTTAAATAACGGTTGCTTCGGCCAAGCTTGTAATGGGGAACCTTCCCCATACTCACTAAGTTATGAAGCCTTGAAATACTTACTTTGATATATCTCGCGGCTTCTTCCGAAGTCATCCATTGACTATATTCAGATGTAAAAGAACGAGGAATACTATCTTCATTTTTGCTTTTGGAAAAATATAAACTCATTAATTATCCCTTTTTATAAGCACCGGAAAATTACTAAACGCAGCATTTAAGAATAAGTAACAGGTGGTTAGAGCCCTCTATTTGAGCTTCTCTTACAAGCTTTGAATTACATGCAATTGTCTTGAGATAGACCCTTCTCCAGACTCTATCGACTCTCCTGGAGTCCATAAGCGGGTACTTTTCAAAAGCATCAAAGAAGTTTGTCACTTGTGAACACATAAGGTCAGTGTTTTCTATGGTATAGAGCATTATATTAAGAGAGTGAATATCTTCGTACTTTGACGAGTCCCTCTTCATTTTTGTGTATTCATTATGGACATCCCCATCTATCTCAACAACTAAGCCAGCTCCTCTTTTAACTCCATTCACTCTAGCCTTTTTCACATCATCGCCAACGTTTGGAACAAAAAAGTCTATATTTCGTCTTCCTATCCAGAGTGAACTCACAATCGATCTGCGAGTAACCGACCTAAACAATCTCTCAAATTCTAGTTCTTTACTTGTTCGTGAGACCTCTAAACCATTCCTTTCATTCAAGACTCTACATAACTCGTTATAAATTCTTCTTAAGTCACTAGTCTTATAAATCTTTAAACGTTTTCTTTGTAAGTTTGTTAGTTCATTCATCTTAATTTCCCTTTTTGAGCGTTAAGACCCTGGTCTAATTACAGAGACAAGCGACTAAGTGCTCGAAATAGTTAATTACTTGGAGGAGATAACATTGGTTAAAAAGCTCTCACACCTAAGCACTTATTCATTCCAATCCTACTGATTTTCTGCGATATTTTTGAAGTACCAATATTTAAGAAGAATAAATAAGCTAATAACAGGACGCGAAATGGAAAATATAGATAACTTTTTAAAGAGAGTTGCTGAGCAAATTTTTGATGCCCATATCGTAGCATTTTATGAGGAGAATCCTCTCTTTCCCATAAACCCACTCTATGTCGACAAAGTAAAAATAGGTAAAGCCTATATGAAAATAAAGAAGGACGAACACCTAAAAAAATATCAAGGTTTTAAAAAACTTATATCCCCTTCCCTTTCTCAAGGATCAAAAGAGAGGCAAGTGATTCTCGACTTAGCCAACAAGGAAAAAGTACAAGCCCAAGAATGCCAAAATTATATAGACCTAAACTTTCCTAATAAACCTGGAAAGAGAAGAAGACCAAAGAAGATTATAGACTTATATCTCAAAGGTTTGACTCATGAACAGAATACAAAAGAAAAAGCCGAGAAAATCAGACACTACCTGGGTAAGGCATTAGAGGACAGAATCATTAACGAAATACGCAGCGAAGTCGGCATTCAAGCAGAAGTTATGCGAAGTTCAAACTATTCTAAAAATATTAAGAAGGCTATTGAAGGTATTAACGTAGAGGACCCTCTAAAGTTCTCTTTTCCACGATTTCCTAATAGCTCAAGTCAGGATACAGAATGGCTAAGAAAACTTCGATATGAGTTACGCTCTAATTTATAAAGAGATTGCAGCACTCAGGTCAAATTGATACTTCTCATTACATACACTCGTCTGGATCTAAGGCCGAGTCAGAAGTCCCAACGACTATCTGATAACTTCTCTTTGAGGTCGCCTTAGAAACTAAATAAATAGCATTTCCTTTGACCCAGAGTTTTAACTCATCCTTCGTAAACTCTTTTTTTGACTCTCCGATACACCTATTTCCCAACTTTTTAACGCAATTACAGAAAATACTCTTTAATTTATTGTCTTTTGAACTCTTGGCACCACTTAAAAGATAAGTAGATGAATGAGAGTCAGCACTTACAGATAACTTTCCATATTCCATGTAATACGGTTTTATTTTAGCTGCATCCTCATTAGAATAGCCTTCTTTTTTTAGGTGTTTATTATAAGACTCATCAGAACTCATTGAAGAACATGAGTTAAAAAGAGCTGCACTTACCATCATTAAACTAATCCATAACTTCATTTCCCCTCCAATTATTTAAACTATTCCAATCATACACGAACTACTTAGGACGTGGCTTAAATAATTCGTGCATTGGATAATTTCCGTATGGTTAGTGAAAAGGGGTATGACATACTGCTTAGAAAGATTTCTCGTAATATCAAGAGGTTACGATACGGCAGAGGATTAACTCAAGAACAAATGGCAGAGAAAGGTTATAACTACAGATTTTATCAGAAGCTTGAGAGTGGCAACTATAGCCCTTCTCTTAAGACCTTACACAAGCTATCAAAAACGTTTAAAGTCAAAATAGATGAGTTTTTTATCTAATGCCTCTATAGCTCATATAATAGTACTAAGTCGCTCTATGCCACACGTGGAACTGGCTTAAGCAAGTTATAATTAGGATCTAACTCCTTCATTGCTAAATTATACAAAATATTAGCAAGGCTATCTATAGCTACAAACTCTTCATACTGAGCCATGTTTGCACACTGCATTCGAAGTAATGACTTTAACTCTGAGCCAGTTTTCCCGCTAATTACAGTAAAGAAACTTCTTTCCATACATTCCATTCTAGAGAACACAACAACTTTACCAAAAACCTGTGCACGGAAAAATATTTCAAACTTGTTAAAGCTTGAATTAACAGCTTTAATTTTCAACATTTTAGTGCTTTCCTTATTAAATATTAATCCTCCGGTAATATAATCTTCAACTGAGACCTCTAAATTTGGAAACTCACTTCTTTTGCAATGTTTATCGACAATCCTATAAAACCTATCCTGTATCCCTTCAATATCATCCATTACAACAGTCCAAGTCTCATCTTCATAAACAGATTTAAAATCAAATCTTTCGGCCATATTAACTCCAATCAAGCTCAATACATTTTAGATATTTGTCGGTGAAAATTGCATTTCACTTTAGGTTTTATAGTTCTAACCTTTACTTAGCGACTGCCATAAGAGTTATTCCAATTGGTAACTAATAGTAAAGTGATCCATTTTAACTTCAACCGCTCTTTGACCCTGGACATTCGGAATAATAACAGGTTGATTATGTTCATAGATTAACTCATTCTGATGGAATAAAGAGATATCAATAAGCCACTCTGTCTCATCTACTTTAATAATATTCCAAGCATGCCCCCCATTCTCAAGTAAGAAAGCATATGGGATATCCTGCTGTTCATCCTTAACCCAGGCATTACTATAAATTATCTTTGACTTAACTTTCTTACTGTCAAATCGATTTTTTAGTTCTAATGAGATCAGATGACAATTACTTAGAAGAAGAGGATTTGACTTAACCTCTCTATAATAGTCCATTACAATCTCTTCCAGTTCTTTTTTCATACCTTCTCCATAAAACTTAACGCTACTTTATAATTTTTCAATATTACCAAGCTATTATGTACCCTTTAATTGTGCCACTCTATCACTTGCGGCAAAAGAGGTCGGTGCCACACTTACCTTAAGCAACTTCTTTTTCATCTACTGCTTTAGCAACAGTCTCCAACTGAACTGTTTCTCGATACTCAACAGCCAGCGCCTTCATCGTCCAATGACAACTATAGCCAAGGGCTAAAACTTCACTTTTAATTTTTGATAGATCCAAGTTAAAAAACTCTTTTCT
>CALHBL010000149.1 GCA_937930825.1 uncultured Bacteriovoracaceae bacterium | reverse complement strand
ATTAAGGTAATATCGACTCAACGTTGTAGCTTCATCTAAATCCTTGTAACAAACAATTTCTTTGCCGATCTCTAAATAGTCATCAAGACCAGCAGCAAAGTCAGCCAACTGAAATCCACCATTATAGCTAATCTCAAAGTGCCTAGCCTTAATTTGGGTAGCATTCTTCTTCGTTTTTAAAGTATGTGCTAGCCGAATGGGATTTGATAGGACGTAGCGTATATCAAAACACTTACTATTAGAAAGGTTTAAGTTTATCTTAGACTTTAGAAATACCTCATTCATCCTGTCCAGACTTACGGGGCCACTGGGCCAGCCATTCCCAAAGGCTTCGACCTTAATACCTCTCTTACGTAGCATTTTTAGAAACCAGTCTCGCGCATAGTTAAAGCCCCCAACAAAGGATACATCAAATTCATACTCTACATTTTTGATATTAGGAATTTCACCATTTATTACGGCCCACTGGCCCATCATAATATTATTCTGCCCCTTAGATTTATACTTAGGTATAGAAAATTTATCTGAAGTTGAGCAATAATCAAAGCAGTCTAAGTATCTTGCCGTAAAATCGTCAAAGCGCCAGCTATCATCACCAAACCAATTGAAAGTTGTATACTTTTCTTTTAACTTAAAAAGAGTTTCTCTTTTGAATTGATCTTTATATAAAATAAAAAATATGAGATCAGGATTTACACGATCCGCTTCTTTCAACAATAGATCTTGAAGAGGATCTAAGTTATTTAAGTAATCATCATAGTAGAATGTTGAAACATTATGACCTAGTTTCTCTAAAGAGGCCAAGAAACCTCTTTGCCCAATTTCATTTGGCCCTCTGCTCTTAATTCCATAATCATACTTCATATCCACAAAGAGTATTTTCATGAATCTCCCAATACAGACGTAGTAATACTCTCAGCAAAGGTATTTACTGAGAATAACTTTGCTTGATCACTCTTTAAGAATGAATCAATATTTTCTCTAAAATTAAGGCAGTCTAAATCTGTCAAAGACTTTAAGTAATCATAGAGTTCACTATTTGAAGTAAATTCTCGTCTATCGATAAAACAATTCCTTGGAATATATTCAGTAATATTATCCGCACCCCAATAAATAGGAATACAGCCAGCAAAGAAGCTATCAAAGATTTTTTCGGTTATATAGCCCTTTAGTCCGTGAATATTTTCATAGCATATTGAGAAGGTATAATTTTCTAATACAGACTTCTTTGACTGAACCATTCCTTTATAAGAAGGGTATTTATTTACGGGATAAAACGTTAGTAATCTTGGAAAGAAATCCAAAACCTTATTGACTACTTTCCCGCTCAAACTACTTCTCGCTGGTCTATCCCAACCAATTCCATAAAGATCAAAATCTTCTAAAGAGTTTCGTTGAAACCAGTCAATTGTTTTCAACCTTTCGCTATAAAGTTCATTCACTTCATCCGAATTTTTATTAGCACTTATCAAACAGCATAATTTATCTCTGTGGCCTGAGACTTTTATTTTTTCAGGAAACTCAAATGAATAATTAACTTTAATAAATTTCTTCTCATCAGTTACATCATCATTCCATGAATATACCTTCGCAAAGTGATCTAGCCGATCCCCCTCCCAACTATTCTTAACAACTAATGGGCTCTCTAATATCAAAAGATGACACTTATCCTTCCAATTAGGTTTAGGCAGGGTCTTGGGCATGTCATTGTAGATAATATAATCAGCTTCATCTAAAGGGATCAAGTCTTGAGTTGAGAGTTCTACACCTTTGTTTAAAAATTCTCTTTGTAAATAATGAAAAGGAGCTAAGCAGTTGTCCCGATTGAGTTGACTATTTTGAGAATCAAAAATTCTATTCTCCAAATAAGGGTGTGAAACAACTAAGCATGCTTTCTTCATCAGCTCGTCTTAGTTTTTCTATAGAAGGCTATCGCTCTATCCAAACCTTCGCTCAAATCAATACTTGGCTCCCAGCCTAGAGATTTTATTCTAGAAACATCCATCAACTTCCGCATTGTTCCATCTGGTTTAGAGGAGTCAAATTTGAGTTCTCCTTCAAAGCCCATTTTATCTGCAATCAACTTCGCCAGTTCTCCAATAGCAATATCTTCACCAGAGCCAATATTAATCAAGCTAGGCACCTCACCCTCAATATTGAGAACATGAATGCAAGCTCTGGCCATATCATCAACATAGAGAAATTCTCTCTTCGGTGCACCGGAGCCCCAAATAAGAAACTCCTTCTCATTATGAGTAATTGCCTTTTCCATTCGTGCGATTAAACCTGGAATAACATGAGAGTTCTCAGGATGATAATTATCATTAACGCCATAGAGATTCGTCGGCATAACAGAATAGTAATTACATCCATACTGCCTCTTAAAACTTTCCGCCATTTTTAATCCTGCAATTTTAGCAATTGCATAAGGCTCATTGGTTGGCTCAAGGGGGCTTGTTAACAAAGAGTCTTCTCTCATAGGCTGAGGAGCATTCTTTGGATAAATACAGGAGCTGCCTAAGAACAAGAGCTTACTTACTTTAGATTTAAAGCAGCTTTCGAAGACATTTTGTTGAATTCCTAGATTTTGAAAAATAAAGTCAGCACCATAAGTACTATTGGCATGAATCCCCCCCACCTTTGCGGCGGCCAAAATAACAACCTCTGGACGATGCGAACTGAAGTAATCTCGAACATTGACTTGTTCTAATAGGTCAAGCTCACTTCTGGCGGGAGATAGAATATTCTCATGGCCTTGCTCTTTTAAAACCCTAACAATGGCCGAGCCCACTAATCCTCGGGAGCCAAGCACTAGAATTTTCGTATTCTTATTCATCATTATTAAATACCTTATGCCCACCTTTAAGTAGGTACTGATCCTTTTTAAAAAGTTCTAAGTCAGCTCTAACCATATCTTTTACTAATCCATTTAAATCATACTCTGGCTTCCAGCCTAGCTTCTCATTGGCTTTTGTTGGATCGCCTAACAGTAAGTCCACTTCCGTGGGCCTAAAGTAGCGAGGATCAACGCAAACAACTTCTTGGCCAACTCTTACCTCAACTCCATCTTTAGTAATTCTATTAATAACTGCTCTTTCTTCCACCCCTGAGCCTGTAAATTCAAGCTCAATCCCAGCTTCTCTAAAAGCAAAAATAACAAAATTTCTCACCGACTCAGTCTTACCAGTAGCGATAACAAAGTCTTCAGCTTTATCTTGTTGCAACATAAGCCACATGGCCTTCACATAATCTTTAGCATGACCCCAATCTCTCTTTGAGTCTAGATTCCCTAGAAATGTTTTTTCTTGAAGACCCAAGGCAATCCGTGCCACGGCACGAGTTATCTTCCTGGTCACAAAGGTTTCGCCTCTAAGAGGGGACTCATGATTAAAGAGTATTCCGTTACAAGCAAACATATTATAAGCTTCTCTATAATTTACAGTGATCCAATAAGCATACATTTTAGCACATGCGTAGG
>CALHBL010000148.1 GCA_937930825.1 uncultured Bacteriovoracaceae bacterium | reverse complement strand
GTATTCTAGGCACAATTGTGGGAATGACTGAGAAGATCGTAACCCTTGAAGTGAATGATAGCACTAAGCTTAAAATTCTGAGAAGCCATGTTGGCGGTCTTTCAAGTAAGCTATTTGAAAAGAAAGAAGACAATAAAGCTAAGTAAATTGAAATCAGGGTCTTCTTGCCTGTATACTTCACAGCTAGTTTAAAAGTTTACAGCTTTAAAGGAATTGATGATGTTTGGTCTCGGTGCTGGTGAAATTCTAATTATATTGGCCTTTGCTCTTATTTTTATTGGCCCAAAGAAGCTTCCTGAGTTGGCCCGGAACTTGGGAAAGAGCATCAGCGAGTTTCAAAAGGCCAAAGACGATTTACTTAAGCAGGTAAGTGATGGGGGCAGCGATGATGGCCCCGAACCCTTTGAAGATGACCACCATGGTCAGCAAGAAGAGCATCACTCAGCATTGACTGGAGTTAATAGTGATGATGACACGCAAGACTTTACTGAAGAGGAGGAGCTCCTAGCTCAGTCCCCTGACGAGGTGTTAGCTGAAGAGTCAGGAGGTAACCCTTCGGAACAAGTGGCCAATGTGACCCCAAACTCCGGGTCCACTTCTCATAAGCCAAGTGGCAAAGTAAATGGCTCAACTTAACTGGTTGCAAAAAAGTTGGTAGAAACTTCTCATTGCCTTTGAGTCTGTTATTCACTTATAATTCCAAACTGTTGTCTATTTAAAAGACTCAAATTATTCCCCATGCCAATGGAGTTACCCACATGAAGAGAAGCTGGTGGTACCGCTTTACATTTCTTATTATAGTTGCAGTGATCTCAACTATGATGATCATCCCCACAGCATTAAACTTTGATGAAGAATCAAAGTTTCCTGTTAAGTCTAAAATTACGTTAGGCCTTGACCTTCAAGGTGGCCTCTACATGATTCTAGGAATTGATTTTAACAAGGTCTATAAGGACGAAGTTAAGGGCTATGCTAGAAAGATCGCCTATATTCTCAATGATCAGGGAATTAAAGCAACTGAAGGAGACTATTCAGTAACTGACGTTACTGACCCTCTGTATTCTGTGGTTGTGCAAAATGAAGTTGACCTTCAAAAGGCCAAGGATCAAGTTAAGAAGTTCTTTCCTTCAATGGTGAGAATGACTCGGCAAGAGGGGACAACGCTCTTCTATGGTCTGACTAAAGTTCAAAAGACGACGATTGAAGATCAAGCACTAACAAAATCAATTGAAGTGATCAGAAATAGAATTGATGAGTTTGGGGTAACGGAGCCAGAGATTGTTTCTCAGGGGAAGAGCCGCATAGTCATTCAGCTTCCTGGTGTTAAGGATATTGAGCGCGCAAAAGAGCTTATTGGAAAAACAGCAAAGTTAGAATTTAAAATGGTGAATGAGCAAATTGGCCTAACGACCATGAACTCTTGGTTAGAAAAAGCGAAAACTGCTGGGATAGAATTTAAGCCTGGCATTCGTTTTTCAGTCTACCTTACTCGTCTTAATGAATTTCTTAAAAAAGAAGAGCTTCTGCCCAAGGGTTATGAGATGGCCTTTGAGAAGACGGTTTCTAAAGCTACAAATGAGCTGACCAGTATGATTCCCTATGCTGTTGAAGATACTTCAAAGCTTTCAGGTGATCAGCTGCAAGATGCTCGGGTTCAAATTGATCAGCAAAAGAATGAGCCCTATGTTTCTCTAGAGTTCAAAGCAAGTGGCGGTAAAATCTTTGAGCAGCTGACTGCTGATAATATCGGCAAGAGAATGGCCGTTATCCTTGATGGAAATGTTTACTCAGCTCCCTCTATTAGAGAGAAAATTGGTGGCGGACGTGCTCAAATTTCTCTGGGTACAGGTGGTTTTAATAAGCAGATGAAAGAAGCTAGAGATCTTGCCCTAGTTCTAAGAGCTGGTGCTCTTCCGGTGCAGCTCAACTTTGAAGAGCAAAGAACAGTCGGTCCAAGTCTTGGTGCTGACTCAATTAAGAAAGCTAGGTACGCCTCTTTAATTGGTGCTGCTCTGGTTTTTCTCTTTATCTTAATTTACTACAAAATTAGTGGCGCTATTGCGATGGCGACTCTTGTGTTAAACATTCTCTTTGTTATTGCCTGCCTAGTAGGTTTTGAAGCTACTTTGACTCTGCCGGGTATTGCTGGTATCGCCCTTACTATTGGTATGGCCGTTGATGCCAATATCATTATCTATGAGCGGATTCGAGAAGAGGTAAGGCGCGGGCTTAGTTATTACAAGGCGGTAGAGACAGGTTTTGCTCACGCCTTTTGGACTATTATTGACGCCAATATCACAACTGCTCTTGCAGGACTCTGCCTCTTAAACTTTGGTACTGGGCCTATTAGAGGTTTTGCGGTAACGCTGTTGATTGGTATCGCTAGTACGGTCTACTCGTCCTACTTTGTAGGAAAGTTGCTCTTTGAATTCTACATGAATAAAACTGAAGGTCAGGACCTCTCAATTTAACATTGGATTATTGATTATGATGGAAATAATAAAAGCTAATACAAAGATAAAATTTTCAAATCATTATATGGTCACTGGTTTGATCTCTCTTACCTTAGTAGCGATCTCTTTATTTGGTCTTTTTACAAAGATGAATTATGGAGTCGACTTTCGAGGGGGAGCTGAGATTCAAGTGAAATTTGAAAAGGCCATAGACCTCGCCTTGGTAAGGAAGACTTTAAAAGAAGAAGGCTTCAAAGTTCAAGCTCAGAAAATTGGTGATCCTCAAGATCATGAGTTTCTTCTTAAGGTTGCTGCTACTGAAGCGAACCTTAACGAAGTTACAGATAGAGTGAGCCGCGTGCTTAAGAAAGATTTTTCAAATGATGGTATTGATATCAGAAAAGTCGATATCGTTGGACCAAAGGCCGGTAAGGAACTGAGACTCTCTGGCTTTCAAGCGATGCTTTGGGCCTTGATCGCAATTATGGTCTACATTGGTCTACGCTTTGATTTTAAGTATTCGCCAGGTGCCATTGTTGCCCTCTTTCACGATGTTTCCATTATACTTGGTATCTTCGCTTTCACAGGAACAGAGTTTACTCTTCAGACTGTTGCAGCGCTCCTTGCTGTCATTGGTTACTCGGTAAACGACACTGTTATTGTTTATGATCGGGTTCGTGAACATGAGCAGAAATTTGCTCACCTCAATCTTAAAGAGCAGATCGATAACGCCATTAACGAAACACTTTCGCGAACAATTCTAACTTCTGGTACAACTCTCTTTATTTCAGCGACAATGTACTTCTTCGGTGGCCTTGCCATTAAAGATTTCTTCTTTGCGATTACTCTGGGTGTTATCATTGGTACTTACTCATCAATATATGTAGCAGCGCCTGTTACTCTCTTATTTCAACGTTTCACGGACAAAGGAGACAAGGCACAGGCACAAGGTGTTAAAGCTTAAATCACTTCTTTCAATCCTGATGTGCTCACTCTTATTCCAAGTGAGCGCTCAGGATGATTATGAGAAGAACCTTGAGGCCCAACTTGAGGATCATGCCTCTTCTCAGCAAGAGGCCATGAAGGCACTTGATATCCTTAAACCTGAGCAAAAAGAAAGGCTTATGCAGGCCATTTCATCGGGGGATGAGGCAAGAATCCAAGAGGTGTCAAAAGAGGTGATGAAAGAGGTCACCAAGGAAGCAACTACAAACCCCGAAGCTATTCAAAAACTCGTTAAATATTCTCTCAAGCAATTTGGTGCTAAAGATGCTTCCCAACTAAGGGCAGATATTTTGGCCCGTGTGGAAGGAACCCCTATTGCACCGATCCTGTCCACCTTTCCTAAACTCTTAGATTTCTTTGTTAACCTTTTAAAAGACCCTAGCGCGCTGCCTATGTTCTTTAAAATTACCGCCAACCGAAGACGGCTTCTTATTTTCCTAGGGATCAATATTGCTCTGTTCTTTGTTAAGTGGTTTATTAAAAGGAAGGAGAAGAAACGCAAGGCCCCTTTTTCTGAGCGAATGGGCCGCTTTACTTTCTTCTTTGCTCTTCGCCTTGTTCTGGTCGCCGTTTTCTTTCATAAAGAATTATGGCCTGCTATGATGGTGGCAAAGCGCACTTTCTTTTAAAGCGGGCCTTTGGAGAGTTTCGTCTCTGTCGTTAACTTTACTTTATTATCAAAAATAAGAGTAAGCTCTGTCTTCTTAGCCTGCTTAGTTAAGCGGCCTTTCTTTATTTGGATGAGCATGATGTGAAAAGATTTTGGTTTGAGCATGACTTTATCCATGGCCGGAATTTTTAGCTTCTTCAATTGCCTCATTTTCATTACGCCATCGATATTCTCATGGGTGTGAATTTCGTAGTACTCAGCATCGGGTCCTTGAATCTCAAGTAAGCTTATATCTTTGTTTGTATCATTTTTAATGACCATATAAGCACCTGTCAGCTTCATGCCCGGAAGAGGCCGCCTTACCCAAGCGTTTTCAACTGACTGGGATAGGGCGGGTCTTAGAAAGGCCATAAAAAGTATGAAGGTGAGAGCTCTAAATTTACTGTTCATGGAAGTTCCTTGAGAAGTTGTTCTTTAAAGAGAGGATCATTCTTTAAATCAGTGAAAGAGGCGACAAGGCCGCCGCGAGAATTAAGAAGAAAGAAGCGGCTTGTATGATCTACTGTATACTCAAGCTTTGAGTCTTTCATCTCTTCAAAGGAGAAGTACACCCCATAATTCTTAGTTACTTTCTCGATTTCTTTCTTAGTTCCGCTTAGGCCGATGATATCGCTAGCGAAGTGATTGACATACTCGCTTACTTTTTCATTATCGTCTCTTTTATAATCAACACTGATGAAGACTTTATTGATCTTCTTGTGAATGGCCGGGTCTATGCGATCAAGGTTTCTCATGAGAGAGCTGAGGGCCATGGGGCATATGTCGGGGCAACTCGTGAAACCAAAGTAAAGCAGACTAGGTTTTCCTTTGAGTTTTTCTAAGGTATAGGTTCCGCTCTTATGCTGAAGCTTAAAATCTCCTCCCATGTGACTGTAGGGACTCTTACCATGGGTGGGGTCATTTCTCTTATGCCACTGTAGCTTTAAGATCGCCACTGCACCACCAATCGCGACGGCCAATACGGTAGTCATTAATAAAGTTCTCTTATCCACGTTCTACTCGCAAGTTAAAAAGGGTTCTTAAGGTTATATCTTCGGCTTCTATAATGAGGTAGAGCCGCCATATCATAACTTCTTCAGTGCAAAGAGGAAAAATACGCGAAGCTGACAAATGGCCTTCGTTATTTCTTCTTAAATCAAAGACCTGCTCTTCCTCCTGCATGCGCATATCATGACCTAGCAGTCTGATTGTCGCCTTCGTGACTTTTACACCATCTACCTTGAGCTGATAAGTAACTTCATTGGTGGCCCTAAGAGGTAGGGGAAGAACTTTAAAGTCAAGGTCGATGCCCTCAATAGAGCTGTGACAGCTTCCGGTTGCTTGGAGGTCGCACTGATGCTTGATAAAGAGATCTTTTGGTCCAAAGAAGTAGAAAGTACCAATGGCAATAAGGATGAATAGGATGCAGCTTGGAAGGGCCTTTTTCATGGCCCGATTATGACAAGAGCGACGGTCGTTGACCATTACTTTGATTGCTAAAGAGAATTTTACGAGTCCAGGGCCTTAGTTGATAGCTGGAATACAGGCAAAGCGCTTATCTGGAGGTCTTGTGCCTTCTACAATACCCGTGGTGACTCCTCCGTTTCCAATTTCATCGGGAAAGCGCACTGTGTAGAGCTGCTGACTTGACTTCTTAACTAATGGATTTGCTGCGTCGAAGGGGTAGTAGAACTTAATTGTCTGATTGCCCATGGTTGATTCATCGGCCTTAAGCTTCTGTGTTCCTTGAACAAAGAAAGAGACGGCCAAGAGGTCTTTTTCTCTAACCATAATAATATCTTGAATAGCACCACCATTGCCATCATCGAGTTGGTCACTTTCGGCCATATATAGACCTTCAGTATCAACGCCTACTTTATCGCCGATAATTTGAAAAAGAGGATTGTCTCCCAAGTAATCATCCTGAGTGGGACAATTACTCTTATTAAAGTCATCAATAAAGGGAATCATAACTAGGCCAAGATTGACCTCAGAACCTTCAGGAATATTCCTCCAAGGAAAGACACTGAAGAGATTCAACTGAATAGCAGAATTGGTTTCTTGATTGGTTCTTATTTTGAAGTCCTCAGTTATTTCTTCATTTATATCGATGATGCCATCAACATCACCGTCGTTGAAGCGAGGATCACTTTGGTCCCAAGTGGCAAAGTATTGGGGGATCAGTTCAAGGCGTGGAAGATCAGAAGAGTCCTGTTCTCCATAAGTTTGCGTATCGTGACAGACGATAAGGGGGTTTCCTGGAGGCATTGAAGGCGGCGTTACCGTGGCCGCAAAGTAGAAATGTTGGCGTGCATGTTTTTGGTAGCTTACAAGATTTGTCGTAGGATTTGTTGAAGTTGTTCGGTAAACACAAGTGTACTTACTTGTTGGCATTATCTTGAGTGGACCAACTGTATTGCCGGCATCATCCTCTGGATCTTTTAAGTAAACTTGAAAAGGATCACTTTGAACATTTGAAGTAGAGCCTGTTTCTTTAATCCGTAGGATGAGGGTTGTCTCCTTTGGAAGAGCATCAACATTAACGGTGAAAGTATTTGAGTTCAGAGGAACATTCATATCGAGATAGCGGGTTGTTCCGCCACCGATGGCCTCGAGTTGGCAGGCCGGTCCTTTAAAGTCTGAAGCGGCAATTTCGTTTCGGCACCAACCTGATAGTGTTCCCAGTTCTTCATTAAGAGCGATAGGAGCTCCTACAATTGTTCTTCCTACTAAGGTGAGGTTAGTGTCAGTACTTCTGCCAGCGCAAGTGGACTCACAATTATTGACACTGTAGGCTTGACGATTTTGACAGACACAGAAGTCAGGTTGAACGAAGACTTCATTATTGGGGCGAAGTATTCCTGAGCCATCGACGCATACTTCTTCTGCGGCATCGATATCTCCTAGAATTTGTTCAAGCCGCTCATCCTCAAGGCCTAGGGCATTGAGTTCAGCTTTAGCATCGGCAATTTCTAATACAGTTGCTACTCTTGTTCCTGTTGGGCAAGAGGTGATACAGGTTTCATCAGCGATGCTATAAGTATCCGTACAGAATTGGGCCTCTTCGGTAGCGTTGGCACCAACTCGCTGGATAAGAGCTTTTCCTTTACGTGAACTTTCATCAACACAGGAGGCGAAGAGTATGAGTGCTATTAAGTGGAGGGCCAATAGAGTTCTTGGCCTTACAGTTTTATTATTGAATGGGTTTACTCTTATTTGCACAAAGTCATCCTCAGTAGTCTTTTGACTTATCGAACAATAGAGGGCCCATCTTTAGGTAAAAAGTGCCTCTATAGTGGTATTTTAGTCGGTTTTACTGATAAGAGTCACAAATAGGGAGCATTTTAGTAATTTCAGATACTTAGTGCTGAACGTGCTCCTCTCTATAGCCCATAAAATAGGGCTCTCCCCTATGGAAGTTTTTTCCTTAAATATCTAACTTTTTACCGGAATATAAATTATCCTTTAGGAAAATTAGGAACTTACCGAATAGAATGGCAGGTAAACATTTTCTTAAATTGAGGGATTCTGGCATTCTGGTAGAATGGTCTCGCAGAGAAAGAATATAGTGGGAGGAACCATGACGAAGGCAGATTTAATAGCAGCGCTTGAGAAGCAGGCCAATCTGACTCATAAGCAAGCTGAGAGCGTCGTCAATATTTGCTTTGACTCAATGATTAAGTCGCTCTACAGCGATGAGAGAATCGAGATTAGAGGCTTTGGCTCTTTTGCTAATCGTAATTACAAGGCCTACGAAGGTCGTAATCCAAAGACTGGTAAAGTGGTCAAAGTACCACCAAAGAAAGTCCCTTTCTTTAAAGTTGGAAAAGAGCTTAAAGAAATGGTGGATGCTGGCAAAGATAAGTACGTTATCCGAGAAGCCTAAGCCAGATAAAACGCGCACAGATACTTGACAAAAAAAATTGCTCACGCATAATGAGCATCTGATTTTAGTTATCATTGGAGCTAAAGTCATCCAATGGGGAGACGTGCCAGAGCGGTCCAATGGAACAGTTTGCAAAACTGTAAAGCCGGCGGTTCAAATCCGCCCGTCTCCTCCATTAACCCCCACGCAACTTTCAAACTTTCTACAAAACCCCCGCCAAAACCCAGCAGGGCGGATTTGATGTTTCACCTCGCCAAAAAAAGTGTCCCGATGGACAGTTTTTACCCCGAAGAGAGCACTAGAACGCTAAAACTCTCGCCGTTCGAGATTGGCGAGGCGCCCGCCGTGTTAGCTAGGCGCCGGCCTTTTTCAAAAAATTTCCACAGTAATTACTCCGGTAGGATTTGATGTTTCACCTCGCCTAAAAAACTGTCCCGATGGACAGTTTTTACCCAAATAGAAAGAGCAACCTTATGATCCTTGATCATATTGTCGATAAAGAATTATGAAGCCGTTTTATTTAGTTCAATTTTCTATATTCTCTCTTTTTTTCTCAGGAGCTATAGCTGCGAAAAAAATAAAGCTAGATATTAAGGGCCTTGATATTCAGAAAGTATCAAAAAATAGTGCAAAAATAATTCATAAGAAATCTGCCCAGCATGTTGAAATAAGATTTAGTAAAAGAAATCGAATAGAAATAAAAAATTATAAAGAAAATGCTTTGATTCGGAAGACTCTAATATTCAAAGACTACAATTTAAGAGAATGGAGAACTCGATCTGGAAAATGGCAAAGAGTAGAGCTTCGCTATGATGGAGATTATGTAAATCAATACAAAAACGGAAAGCTGATTCATCGAGCACCAAAGAGTTTTTTTGGGCATAGTGTTGATGCGCATACTTGCCAGAGGTTCAAAAGTACAGACGACTTCGTCAAAAAAATTGCAGGTGGCAATATAGAAGATATCTTAACGGACCTTCATTTTTCTCAGCGAGAAGAATTTGTTGAGTTTAGTTCCTCATGCAGGGAAAAGAATCTTGATGATAAACTCAGGTCAGATTTGAATGATACTTTTAATAAAGGCATTAGGTGTCTAATGAATAATGGAGATAAGTCAATTCAGGATGCAATGGGGCTGGTTGGTGTTTTTTTTCTTGAGAACAGGTTTCAGATTAAATGTGCGAAATCGAATGAAGAATTTAGTATTACTTCAGGGGGAGAGGAGGAATGTAAAAAAATGTCATCGGGAACAGGTGGTGTTATGCCCTCCGGTCATGACAACTTTCCAATGATGATAATTAATTCAGATTCAATCAGAAATTTTAATAAAAGCATACCTTTTCATGAATTAATGCATGCTCTTGGGTATACACATGGGAATACATTTCCGGATATAGTTTATATGAGTCAGTTGTGCTGTTTTCCAGAAGAAAATAGCATTAGTGATCAAATGAAAAATTCAGCATGTTCTCTCTTGAGAGATAGGCCTGAGCAAAGTGTTGCATCGTTAAAAGCTTTCACTAACTCTATGCCCACGATGTATGGACATTGGAGTGGGCAGATAGCTCAAAAAGAATATATGCAATTTATTGCAAAGAATCGTACAACTCAATCTCCAATGAAAGATTACTCATTTGAAGCAATCAGAAGGCTTAGTGAATTACTAGAGAATAAAAAAGATCTGTCGAAAACAGATAAATTAGCTATTTATTTAACACTCTACACTCATAAGTATAATTTCTCATTTTATAATATTGGAAGTAAAAAATTGGTAAAGAAAGTCGAAAAACAACTTGAGGTTGGTGACTTTGATTTAGAAGAGAAGAATCTAATCGAAAGTGTTGCATCAGTTTATAGAGCTTGGATTTATGGTGCAGATTTTGAAATGTCTACTTTTGAGGATATGAATAATTCCATTAATATTCTTTGTGAAAAAGGTAGTGAGTCAATCGAAAGCCTTCTTATGACAGTTGGCTTCATGATTAATTTTGATAATTCATCTGTTCAAGAGAAATGGCGTGCTATAACTGGTAGAAAAATTGAGTGCAAGAAGAGACCTAGATCTCTAGATTCTCTTGCTAGGGAACTCTCAGAGCAGAAGAAGAATAAAAACTCTTGCACGTATTATTAATTACAGAAAACTTAAGGATAGTTTCCAACTTAGCTACTTCTCCCTCTAAACGTGGTTTCAGAAAGTTAGAAATTTATCACAAGTAAACACCCCACCTAAAAGTGAGGAATCTTCTTAAAAACTTTACCTCTAATATCTTTGTCCTGAATAAAGATTGTTCACCCACTAATAGTCATACCACGGCCTTGTTTCGTCCATACTGACTCCTAAATAATGAACTGCAATTCAAGATATTTAATGTCAGAAAGCTTAAAAGCTTGAATATTTAGGTTTGTTTTTAAAGAGTGTTCTCAAAAAGCTTCTTTTAAGTGGTCTTAGGAAGTAAAATAGCCATTATCTAAAAGTGGGGAGTAGAGAATGTCCAAAGTTATCATATTAGCGTTGTTGCTTAGCTCTTGTGCAGCAATGAGAAAGGCGAAGAAGCAGACGGAAGTTAAAGTGGTAGGAAAGGAGTCAGCTAAAGAGCTGCGAAAGTGTAAGAAAGTTGGAAAAGTAAAAGGATTTCCCGAGGCCACTGCTGGAGGAGAGCAAAGAGAGTATCTGATTATCAATTTAAAGAATAAGGCGGCCGAAGCTAACGCCAATGTGGTCTTATCTGATCTTGAAGTAAAACTTGGCCGAACATTCCTACTCTCTAATCACATTAGAGGAGCGGCCTATAATTGCCCGGAGCTTATCTATGATGAGTTGATAGATATAGGACAGCTTTAAAAAAAGGATAAAAGGTTTAGTTGTTTGTCGTGCGTTAATTTTTTTAGAAGAGACGATTTTTCTAATTGTTATACAATTAAATTAGTTTTATATTGTCCTAGTTAATTTAACCTTCGTCTAAAGTGAGGATCTCTACTATGACTCTTGTAAGAGAAGAATATATTCCAAAAAGTATGGAAGCAGTTAATTGTACTCTATGCGATTCAAATGACTTTAGCCATCATGAAAATATAGGCCCTCTAACTGAAAGTGGGAAACGAAGATACGACTATGTAAAGTGCAGCAAGTGCCAAAATGTCTATTTAAATCCAAGGCCTACTTATGATGAAGATTATCTTTTAAGTGCTTATGACCAATATGGCATGGGCAATGATATTGTAAAAACAAAGGGAGTGATTAATGATAAAGAAAGAGAAATTCTTAACCGTTATCAAATAACTCTAAAGCAATTAAAAAGTGAATTTAATAAAAGTGGAAGTATTTTAGATATTGGCTGTGGAACCGGTGAGTTCTTACTTGCAGCAAAAGAGCTAGGGTGGAAGCCCCATGGTATAGATATCTCTGCTCCCATGTGTCAGCATAT
The DNA here is from genome assembly GCA_937930825.1 of uncultured Bacteriovoracaceae bacterium. Taxonomy (GTDB): domain Bacteria; phylum Bdellovibrionota; class Bacteriovoracia; order Bacteriovoracales; family Bacteriovoracaceae. The sequence continues at coordinate 549 of CALHBL010000148.1, read as the reverse complement.
TAGAGAAAATTTAGACCTTGAAGCTAGAAGTGGTCAGTTTCATGAAATGGATCTTTCTAGCTGGGGTAAGATGGATGTTATTTTCTCTAGCCATGTAATAGAGCACGTTCCTTTTCCAAATGCATGGATGCAAACTTTTCATAAAGTTTTAAAAGATGATGGTATTTTGTGTTTGAATATCCCAAATCAATACGCCCCGGAAAAGATTGTTCAAAGAACATTAAAGAAAGTAAGGCTCCGTAAAGACGAGTGGGAAAATTGGAGAACTCCAGATCACTTGTATGAGCCCCATATTGAAAGTATGAAGTATCTTCATGAGAAGAATAATTTTGAGATTTTGAAAATTGAAACATATTCATCAAGGGAAGTTGAAAACCCTTCACCTTTTTATAACTTCTTTTATAAGAATCTAAAGTTTGGTAGTAAATTAAGAATATTCTCTAGAAAGAAGAAGTAGCTATTAATTCACTGCTATACCGCTACTGGAGAGGAATTCAAGCAGCTAGAACTTTAGCTCTCTATGAGCTTACTCCTTACTCATCGTGATAC
>CALHBL010000147.1 GCA_937930825.1 uncultured Bacteriovoracaceae bacterium | reverse complement strand
TCAGCTTTCTGAGGATCAAGTTAAGCAACTTCAGGGAGTGGAGAAAAGGTCATGAGTCTATCTATAAATCAATACCTTAATCAATTTGAAGGTCATCAAAAGTTCATTGCATTTCTATCTGAGTTTCTTGGCTTCGATGCTAGTGGCATGGTTACATTTCTTGTATTTGCGACAGCAGCTTTTTTAGTGGTGAATATTATGGCCCTGATCGGTGGATTAGGTACCTACGCTGAAAGAAAAATTTCTGCTGATATTCAATTACGTCAAGGGCCTAACAGAGTTGGACCTTTTGGTATTCTGCAATTTCTTGCAGATGGTGTGAAAATGATAATGAAGGAAGATGTTTTTCCAGCGGATGCTGATAAACCACTTTTCAATCTAGCTCCCCTTCTTGCGCTCTTAGGAGTCTTTGCAACTTTAGCTCTAGTCCCCTTCTCCTCTGGCTTTACTCTAGTAAACCTAAATATGGGTGTCTTTTTTCTAATTGGCGTTTCTTCTCTTGTTGGCGTTGCTGTTTTCCTAGGTGGTTATTCATCCAATTCAAAGTGGTCAATGCTTGGTGGGATGAGAGGTGCTTCACAAATAATTAGCTATGAGGTTCCTGTAACAATCACAACGCTTGCGATTGTTCTCTTATCTGGTGGTATGAGCTTTGGTGCGTTTGTAGAGACCCAAGGAGGTCTACCTCACCAATGGTATATATTTCACAATCCCTTTACCTTTATAGGCTTCTTTGTTTTCTTTGTAGGAATGCTTGCAGAAACCAATAGAGCGCCCTTTGATTTGCCTGAAGCTGAATCAGAGTTAGTTTCTGGCTATCATACTGAGTATACAGGAATGCGCTTTGGCTTATTTGCTTTAGCAGAATATATCGAAGTTTTTGTTCTCTGTGGCGTTGCAGCAGCAGCTTTTCTTGGTGGCTATAAGGTTCCATTTGATTTAGGTTCTGGTGTTCTATTCGTTCAAAAATTTGGCCTGCCTCCAATTATTGGAAAGAATATTGGACAACTTTTACAGTTAGGTTCTTTTCTAACAAAGACTTTTGCTCTTTATTACTTGGTTATTTGGGTCAGATGGACCTTTCCGAGAATTAGAGTAGATCAGGTTATGACAATTTGCTGGAAGTACTTAACCCCAATAGCTCTTTTTAACCTGGTTGGTGTTGCTGTTTGGATGTATGCCTTCGATGCTCACTCTCTTTGGGAAGTATTGGGTCAAGCATTTTCAGGTGGTCATGGCGGTGGTCACTAAAAAGTAGGAAATATTATATGTTTGAGAATTTTTTATTTTTATCTTCAGCTCTTTTAACTCTTGCAGGTGCTTTAGGTGTAGTTTTTACTAAGAACCTTATGCATGCTTGTGTGCTACTGCTTGCTACCCTTTTTGGAGTGTCTGGATTATATGCTGTTATTGGTGCTGACTTTCTAGCCGCTTCGCAATTGGTAGTTTATGCAGGTGGAGTAATTATTCTCATGCTTTTTGCCGTGATGCTCACAGGTGGAACTGCTGATAATGATAACAAGTTTGGAATAGAGAAAGTAGCTGCTATGGGTAGCGTAAAAACCTATATCTATGCCGGTTTAACAGTGCTTGTGATGTCTTTTACAATTTTAAAGATATTGGCAAATTATATGAGAACTTTTGAGCCTGGAAAACTTGCTCCTTTTGAGAGTACAGTTGAAGAAATTGGTACTTTGCTCGTTACTGATCATGTTCTTGCTTTTGAAATTTCCTCAATATTACTTCTTGGTGCACTAGTTGGTGCAGCAGCAATCGCCAGACCGAGGAAGGGATAGAAATGGTTTCACTTTCATCTTATTTATTTATTTCATTTGCCCTTTTTATTTCTGGGCTTGCCGTGATGATTGCGAGAAAGAATATAATCGCCATCTTATTAGGAATAGAGTTAATTCTTAATAGTGCTGCACTTAACTTTGCGGCTTATGCGAGGTTTGTTAACCAGAATATTGATGGTCACCTCATGAGTTTATTTATTATTGTTATCGCCGCAGCAGAAGCCGCGGTTGGCTTAGCTATTGTTATTCGTTTCTTTCAAATTAAAGAGACTATACACATTGATGATGCAACCCAATTACAGGCTTAAGGAATAGAGAATGGATTACACAATCTGGAATGTAGCACCAATAGTACTTCTTCCATTTTTTGCGTTTGTTATTAACGCCTTTATAGTGAAGAGGTTCACCTCTCTTGCTGTTCTAATTAGTTGTGGCTCCATTCTGGGCTCTTTCTTCTTTGCAGCAAAAATCTTCTTCGACTTTATTAATAAGTTTTCAGAGAATTACTATATTCACAAGACATTTACCTGGTTTGATCTTAGTTATGCAAATATGCCTTTTAAAATGGATATGGGCATCTATATAGATAATATGACAGCAACCATGCTCTTTATGGTCACTGGCGTTGCCTTTTTGATTCATGTTTTCTCAACATATTATATGAAAGAAGATAAGAGGTACGGTAGGTTCTTTGTTTATCTCTCTCTCTTTACGAGTGCTATGCTTGCTCTTGTTCTTTCAGAGAACTTAATTTCGGTCTTTATCTTCTGGGAGCTTATGGGCTTTTGCTCATACTCACTTATTGGATTCTACTATGAGAAAGAAGGAGCTGGTAACGCCTCAATGAAGGCCTTTATGACAACAAGAGTTGGGGATGTATTCTTTCTCTTTGGAATCATAGCAATTTGGTCTGTAGTGGGAAGCGTATCCTTCGTTGATATTTATGCTGCAATTGCCGCAGGAAAGTTTAGCGGTCTACTTGCTCTTGGCCTGCCTCTCGCTACATTAGCAGCTATTTGCGTTTTCCTAGGAACAGTTGGTAAATCTGCTCAATTCCCTCTTCAAGTTTGGTTGCCGGATGCTATGTTTGGTCCGACACCTTGTTCAGCGCTTATTCATGCCGCAACAATGGTTGCTGCTGGGGTTTACCTCTCTCTTCGCTGCTATCCTCTAATGGAAGTTGGAGAAATCACTTATGCTATTTCAATTATTGGTGGAATAACAGCTTTTGGAGCTGCAACTATTGCACTTGTTCAGACAGATATAAAAGCAGTTCTTGCTTACTCTACAATTTCACAACTAGGTTATATGGTTTTAGGCGTTGGCGTAGGCTCTTATAATGCAGCTTTTATGCACTTAATAACCCATGCCGTTTTTAAAGCATGCCTCTTTCTAAGCGCTGGCTCAGTAATTCACTCCCTTCATGATCATCATACCCATGCCCATGTTCAGGAAATGCCTAGAATGGGTGGGCTACGTCACAAGATGCCTTATACCTTTTTGGCGATGCTCTGCTGTACATTTGCTATTGCTGGAATACCTTTCTTCTCTGGCTTTGTTAGTAAAGATAGAATTTTAGGGGATGCGCTGTTAATGGCTACTCACAGTAAATGGTATTGGATACCTACTATCCTTGGTTTTGCAGGTGCCTTCTTAACGGCTTTTTATATGTTTAGAATGATGTTCCTTACTTTCTTTGGTGAACCTCGTGATAAAGACCTCTATGATCATACTAAGAAAGAAAAAATTAGTTGGAATAGAAATATCCCGCTTTTAATTCTCTCTGTTTTTACACTAGGTCTATTCTATGCTGGATCTTTAACAGGCCAGGGCTTTGCTAAAGTTGCTGGTGAGAGGTATGAGTGGTTTCAGACTCTTATCACTAAGCCAGTCGTCTCAGAGTTTAGCTCAAGAACTAAGCAAGCTTTTAGTTTTTCTTCTACACCCTCTGGTCTTAACTTTGAGAAATCTCAGTATGACTCAAGTCATGGGCTTTCAGAAAAAGAAGCCCACCATGTTCATACAGTTCACCATATTGGAGCGCTTGTTTCTATTGTAATCGCATTTAGTGGCGTATTTCTTGCTGCAATGATGTACTTGTGGAGAAAGTGGAATCCAGGTTTTTGGGTCAATACATTCTCTGGTTGGTATAGGGCCCTTCAAAATAAGTACTATATGGATGACCTTTATATAAAAGTACTTATTCAAAAGGGATTATTAAAATTAAATAATGTTCTGGCTTTTATTGATATGGGGATCTATGACAGATATATTGTCGATGGTACTGCCTTTATGAATAGGGTATTTTTCACAGTTGCTAAAACAACAGATGATGTCATTGTTGATGGCTCAGTTGATTTAACAGGCAAGTCAGTGAAAGCATTTAACGTAATATTAAGAACAATTCAGTCCGGGAAAATCCAAGTTTATTTCATTATGATCATATTGGTATTAACTGGGTATATTTGGAAGTTATCACTTTAATTTTGAGTTGATATTAGGAGAATAGCAGTGCAGGGAACATCTAACCTATTGAATTACATTTTGTGGACACCCTTTATTGGTTTAATTGGTGTTCTTCTGATTCCAAAAGCTAAAGAGAATTTAGTTCGTTATTGGACACTGATTAATACTGCAATAACATTTGTTTTAACTCTTGTTCTATACAGTAAGTTTGATACTAGTATTCCTGGTATGCAGACAGCCTTTAATATCAAGGTTCCATGGATTTCAAGCTTTAATATTTTCTACTCACTTGGTGTGGATGGAATCTCTCTTCCGATGATAGTCCTAACTGGTCTTCTCTTTTTCTTGTGTGTGCTCTCATCTTGGACTGTCACTAAGCAGATTAAAGCCTACTTCTCTTTATATCTCTTTCTTCAGATGTCTGTATTTGGAGTTTTCTTTTCATTAGATTTCTTCTTGTTCTACGTCTTTTGGGAAGTGATGCTGATTCCAATGTTCTTTTTAATCGGAATTTGGGGTGGAGAAAATAGAGAATATGCAGCAATTAAGTTCTTTCTCTATACCTTCTTTGGTTCGATTCTGATGTTAGTTGGTATGGTTGCTCTATACTACAAGATGGGTGCAGGTGTAGATAGTTTTAATATACTTGCTATGCATGGTGGTAAATTTGCTGGTCAGACTCTAGATATCTTTGGAATGACATTCAGCTTCTCTAAGTTGTTCTTTATTTTTCTCTTTATTGGCTTTGCTATCAAAGTACCAGTTTTCCCTTTTCATACTTGGCTTCCTCATGCGCACGTTCAAGCGCCAACTGCGGTCTCGGTAATACTAGCCGGTGTACTTCTTAAAATGGGAACTTACGGCTTTTTGAGAATAGCTTTCCCGATATTTCCAGGTGCTTCAGTTCACTTCTCAGAAGCGATTGCTTGGCTGGGCTTAGTGAACGTCATTTATGGAGCTTTCTGTGCTATGGCCCAGACCGATGTTAAAAAACTTGTAGCTTATTCTTCTGTTTCTCACATGGGCTTTGTTATGCTTGGTCTGGCAGCTATGACAGTTACAGGCGTTAATGGAGCAGTACTTCAGATGTTTAACCACGGTACATCGACTGCTATGATGTTCTTATTGATTGGAATTCTCTATGAGAGAAGTCATCACAGATGGATTGTTAGACCAGATGGTTCAAAGGGTTTCGGAGGTCTCTATACACAACTTCCAAAGTATTCGATTGTTTTCATTATCGCTATGTTCGCCTCTATGGGTCTTCCTGGGCTTTCAGGTTTTATCTCTGAAGCTTTAATTTTCATTGGGATTTATGAACGTTTTACAACAATCACTGTACTTGCCTTGATAGGACTTCTGCTGGGGGCTGCTTACCTCTTGTGGATGTTCAAGAGAATGTTCTTTGGAGACGTGATCGAAGAGTGCAAAAACTATACTGATATGAATACTAGAGAAATTATTTACATGCTACCTCTCTGTATTGCAGTAATAGTCTTCGGGATTTACCCAGCACCAGTTCTTAATATCATGAGAGCTTCAGTTGGAAATCTTGTTGAGATGCTTTCAAAATTTTAATTAGGAAAACTTCATGGGCATAAATTATTTAGCTAGTCTTAGTCATTACGTTCCAGAACTGCTCGCCTGCTTGACGATGTTTGGTCTAATTTTAATAGAGGCAACATATAAGGAAGAGAAAAAAGAAAGAGGCTTGCTCTTTCTTGCTGCTGGCATTGGCTTGACATCAGTTCTAGTATTCTTGATTTTTAACTTAGGTAAAGAACCCTTGAGTATCTTCACGAACTCTGTGGTGATAGATTCATTTTCAACTCTGTCAAAAATTATAATGTGTCTTGGTACACTTGGTGCTGTCTACCTAACGAGCCAGAGTAGAGATATACAAGGAAATTTAAAACCTGAGTTTGCCATTATGGCCACAGGTATTCTTGTGGGTGGTATGCTACTCTCTTCAGCTAATAATATGTTGGTTCTCTTTATTGGTATTGAGACCCTTTCAATTCTCTCCTATGTACTAGCGAGCTTAAAAAAGAATGATGACCGCTCAGCAGAAGCGGGGTTAAAGTATGCTCTCTACGGTGGCATTACTTCTGGAATAATGCTCTTTGGAATGAGCCATATTTTTGGCGTTGTAGGCTCAATCAACTTTACTGATATTGCTGTTGGTCTTAAAAGTTTATCAGAAGGTCAAGTTTTGATAGTCCTTCCTAGTTTTCTTCTTTTTCTAGTAGGGATTGGTTACAAGATAGCTTGTGTCCCTTTTCACATGTGGGCACCGGATGTTTATGAAGGCTCACCTATTCCTGTAACAACCTTCTTTAGTATAGTGCCAAAGGTTGCTGGACTTGCGGCACTTGTTCGTATTTCTACAACTTTCTTCGCTGAACCTGGTGTTTTAAATGTTGGTTGGGTTGGAACACTGAGTATTATTGCTGCTCTCACTATGACAGTTGGAAATATAAGTGCAATTGGTCAACAGTCTGTGAAGAGAATGTTGGCTTATTCCTCAATCTCCCATGCAGGCGTAATGATTCTTGGTATTATTGTTATGAATGACCTTGGAACAAGAAGTGTCCTCTTCTATTCAATCACTTACTTATTCATGACACTCGCAGCTTTCTATATCGTTTCATTTGTAAATGATAAGTATGGTAATGATCACTTTGAAAGATTTAGTGGTCTTATCTATCGGTACCCTATGATGGCCATCATGATGACTATTCTTATGTTTAGTCTCGCAGGTATTCCTCCCTTGAGTGGCTTTGTTGCAAAGTTTCATATTTTTAATGCATTGATTATAGAGAAGTATTATACCCTTGCAGTAATCGCCGGTATAAATAGTGTTATTGCTCTTTATTACTATCTAAAAATAGTGAGAATAATGACATTGAAGCCAAGTGAAAGTGAAGAAGAAATACAAGGTTTTACTTATGTGAATCAGGGGGTGGTAGTGGCGCTAACTATACCAGTTGTAGTACTTGGTCTTTTTTGGGAAAAGGTTTTAATGGTTGCTGAGGGCGCTAAAGTGTTTGTTCAGTAAATGACGGCCAGTCTTCTTATCGTAATTACCTTAGGGGCCCTTTTTATTGGGGCCCTTCTTTATTTAGGTAGTGGTAAGATGGTAAAAGTCCGATCAAAAAGATCGGAAAACTTTGGGCCTCTAGTCATTATACTCTTGCCTCTTTTATCATGGGTTGCCTATACACAGTTGAATAGGGAGCAGGCTTCTTTATTTAACGCTTTTCCAGAATTAAACTATATAGTATTAGCAATGTTTGTCTGTGCTTACCTTTGGGAAAAAGGAAGAACAAAAGGCTGAGATTGAATATCTTACTTGAGGCCCTAAAAGCTTCACACTTTATTTTTGTGTACCTAGCATTACTCATCTTCTCTTTATGGATAAGAGAAGAGTTTGCTACAATATTTAAAAGAAAGAGCTTTGTTTCTCTCAGTGCACTTAAGATAACATTAGTCCGCCTGCTTCTTCAAAGAAGTGGGGTTGGAGATATACGAAATAAGAGAACTATTCAAAATGTTATCCTCCTTATTTTAACTTTTATACCTTCTTTATACTTACCTTTGAGTGATAGATTCGACTTTATGGGCAGCGATGCTACATTGGGTATTATTAATGTTGAAAACTCCTTAACGTATATATTCGTCTTATTAATGATTGCTGAAGTTTATAGGGCCGTCATTAATCATGAAGTTTCAGGACTATGTAAGCGCATTCCAGCACTTTTTATAGTCTTCTACTCTCTTTTGATTTTCAGCCCATCACTATCTCTAGAGCAGATGGTTCAATTCCAGAAAAGCTTCAGCGAGTTTGGCTTACGTAATTACTTTATTATTAGGAATCCATGTGGTGCTGCTTTTCTTGCCTATTTAGTAATTGATGAATTGTCGAACCCTCGTGACGATTTTGAGCTCGTAGATCATGTCTCTTTGAATGGCTATATTCTGCTCTTTATCTATTGCTTTCTAGGTGGATATGGACTTCCCTCTATGATTGAAAAACAAAATATCTCACCAGGTCTCTTTACGGTATCTATGCAGACGATAAGCTTAATCGCAAAGTTCGTATTCAGTATCATAATTTTTTGGGTATTTAGATTCTCATCGATAAGATCTGCAAGAAGGCTGGACAATGGTGCTTGAACTACTACTCTCTGTCTTACTTTCAATTTTTACTTTAGTCGTAGTTTTGAAAAAAACTAAAAACTCTAACAGCTTCTTTGTTGGATATATAATTTTTTTGATCTTTCTAACTCTTATCTATGCTGGATCTGAAAAAGCAATATTGATAGCAATAAGTGTTACTCCTTTCTTGTATCTTTTACATATCTCTAGACTATGGATTTCAGAACCACCTAGAAGAGAATCTTCAACACTAGAGAAATTATTTCTCTACTTATCAGTTGCTCCATTCTTTGTGTTTTTATTTTATAAGATTGATTTTCAATTTTATAAATCTGACATTCTTTCATTAAAGGAAATTTATTATATTCCAGAATACTTTTTAATTATTCTAACATTATTTTCCTTCTTTGAATTGATTGGTTTTAAAGGAGAAGAAGTTGATAACTAAAACAATAATATTCTCTATGCTCCTATTTATTATAAAGGGAGTTTTAAGTAGAACTCAAGTAATGCAAACATCTTATATTATAGGATTGGTGGTTCTGCTTAAGCTGCTGATTATCTTAAGCTGCCCGGATGGAAGCTTAAGTGTTGTACTGCCTTTTTTGCTAACATTTACTGTTCTTTCTTTCTTGTATCTTTATAGAGTGATTACAAAAAAAGGAAAAAATGAGATGGAGGCTTGATGTTATTTGGCTTGGCCTTTGTGAGTTTTCTGATGATGCTGTTACTACTTCCATTGAAAGTAGAAAGTGCAATCTATAGGAAAATTAAGCAAACTTATACTCTGCCCTTGATCGTTCTAATGGGATCTCTTAGCTATATCTTTTTGAAGGAAATAAGCTTAAATCTACTTCCTATCTTTTTAATACTTTTTTCTTGTTACGATAATGGAGGGAAAATACTGAGCAGAGAAAGTCTCTTCGAATCGCTCTTTATGATAAGCATCTTTACACTACTGGCCTTTCTCAGTGCACCTACTGAATATAACTTTATTTTTTCACTCCTCTATGTAGTTTGCAAGAAGTTTGTGACTAGATCTATAGATAATCTATTTCTGTATATTATTATCCTAAGTTTACTTCTTCTTTCACCTTTGGCTTCGTGGAGGACATACTTTAGTTTAGCACTGATTCCATTGAGTTTCTTACTGGCCTTTGAGAATAACAAAGATAAGCTGTCACAAGTGAATCTTCTTTTGTTGATAGTATTAATTCCCACAATGTCGAGTGAGTTCTTTAGCTCGTATTATATACTAGTTGGATTCTTCTTAATCCTAATTTCTTTATTCAGGGATACCGATTCTTTAACGATGGCATATCTCATATCTTGCGGGTCTTACTTATCGTTTTATAATCATTTAAGCCCAATGATAGTAATACCCCTGTTGCTTATCTTTATAGAATGTCGTTATTTAAAAAAAATATTATTCTACGAGATAAAGAATCTACTTAAAGATAATAAAAAGTCATCTTTAGGCTATCAACAAATTACCACCCTTGCTCTGATTCTCTATATTTTCTCTGGCCTGCCTTTAGCACCATCATCTATTCTCTATGGAATCTCTGAAATGTCGCTTCCTATGATATTCTTTTTGGTATTATATGACTTTCCCTTTCTTTCGCTCTATGCCCTAGAAGATGTTAAAAAGAGTTACAGCTTTAAAGATGAAGTGATTAGGATTACGCTATTCCTGGGTAGTATATTGCCTCTGACATGGAGTATCGGTAGTATTATATTTTATTATCAATTAATTGCTCTGCTGCTAACATTGATTTTTGGCTTCTATGTAAAGAAAAATGAAGAAATAGAATATCATCTTAAATTTATTTATCAGAAATTGAAGTTTCAGTTTGAATTATATCCAGGTCGGAAATATACACAAAGGGAATACCCCATAAAAGTAGACGATAGAACTGCTTTATCAATACCAACATTTCGTGGAGTGACTAATACAGTAGCCTTTAGCCTTTTTTCAATAATCTCAATTGCTATGATTATTTGGGTTGCTGCATGATCTGTCTTGCTCTGATACTCATCCTTTTTATCTGTAACTTTTTGCCTTTAAAAAAGAAAGTTGTTATGTTTTGCGCTTTGGTTTTGATCATTAGTTTAGCGGTCGTTAGTTATTTAGGATACGTTAAGCAAAATAGTCTTTACAGTAATTATTACTTAGCATCTTCCTTAGGCTTCGTGCTGCTTTATGTAATGAATGAATTTTTAACAACTAATAAAGAAATAAATATACTTTCACCAATCCCTATCCTTCTCTTTATTGGGATTCTAGAAGTAGATGCGATTTCTTTAGAATTAAATCTCACGATGAGTGTTTTTTTGTTTTTAATGATCCTGCCTAGGCAGATAAGAAAGAAATACTCAATTCTTGCTCTTCCACTGTTTGGCTTTTTGTCTCTAACGATGGTTTTTAACAAACTTGCTGGGTCTAGTAGCTCAGTTGTTGTAGCATCTGATTACTCAAATCAAATGCTACCAAGAATCAATAGTAACTTAATTAGCTACTTCTATCTCTATAGTATTGGAGTTTTTTCATTAAATTATATCCGCTCTAATAAGTGTCTCTTTTCATTAAACATAATTATTCTTTTAAGTATTTATTTTAGCTACCTTAGTGTTAGTCCTTTGTTTTCGAGTATTGTGTTTTTTGGGATTTGCACTTATCTGGTTATTTCTAGAAGTAGAAGGTCTTTATATTCTGTCCTCCCCCTTCTTATCATTTTCATTTTTCAATTGGAGAGCAAGTTTTCGTTTATATTGTTCGGGTGTGCTGCAGTTCAAGTATTGTATAGCAGGCTTCAGCCTTATTTAGCTAAAGTTATAGATGGAATAAATTTACAGTTCATAGGAATGAGTGCTTGCCTGATCTCTTGTTATTTTTTTCCCGAGGTTCATTTAAGAGTTTACTTATTAACCATTACATTCATATCTTTTATCCTAGGAGTTAAGAAGAAGGTAGGGGAAGCTCAGTGAACTATATGATAGCAACTCCCCTGTTTGTCCAAGCTCTCTTCTTAGTGCTGCGGAATTTAGTACCCGAATCCAGTAAGCATATAAATCTACTTAGCCGGATAATATTAACTCTAATAATTGGCTATATTGCTTTCTTCGATTCATCGTTATTTGGCTTTACTGAAAATAAGGTGTTGTTTTTACCACTACTTCTTGAACTTCTCTTCTTTTCAGTAATAGAAGAATTTCATATTGATAAGCCTGGGACTGCAACTCTAGTAAAATTTAGTGAGTTATCTTTATTAGTTTTAATCTTAATGGCTTCAGATATAAGCTACCCTGTTAAAGTCTGTATTCTGATAGGCTCATACTTTGTTGACATCTTTAGGTCCACTTCTTTTAAAGGAACTAAAGAAGCAAACGTACCATTTTGCCTATTTTTATTGAGTGCAATACTTTCCTTGGGCTTACTCTATCATGGAAGCGAATCACCCCTAAGTAAAGTTGTGGTAATGCTGCTAGTTCCTTTAAATTATTTTCTTGCCCCTTTCTCGCTTATCAAAAATAGCTCTCATACTTTTTCATATAGTCTTGGTCAGAGAGTATTTAGTATCTTACTTTTCACAGTCTTTAGTGATTCATTAACTTATTTTCATTTCGATAGCCCTTTATTTCCATTTCTTGGACTTCTTCTCATTATAGGTATTTTTAATCGAAGAATATCAATCGCTTTAAGATCAGGAAAGCTTAGTGTAGAGCTCCTCCTCCTTGCTTGTTTAATGTTTTTTCCGAACCTTAGCTCAATTGAGATAATGCCGATTTACTATTGGCTCTGCTTCTTTCTTAGTATACCTTACCTTTTAGTTCAGGAACTACCCGATATACTTGAGAGGATTCAGCTGAGAGTTGTTGCTCTCTTACTATTTATAGGTGTTATCCCAGGTCCTTTTTATAATATGTATAATCTTCTCATAAGTGACTCAAAGCTTACGGGTACTTTCTCTATTCTTCTTGGTTTTTTTTCAGCATACACTTGTTTACTATTGTGTTTGTTTATTCGGATTATCACAGAAAACTCAAAGGAAAGCTTTGGGAGCAGATTTAGCCTATTTAACTCAATATTTTTGCTATCATCTATAATAATAGGACTAGTCTTAAGCATATAGGTGCCATGGCAAAAAAATACAGACTGAAATTAAAAGGCGGAAGAATTGTTGGCCCTTTTCAGCTTCAACAGGTGGGTGAGCTTTATGAAAAAGGTCACTTAGTTGGAACAGTAAAGGTTCAAAACTTTCCTGTGGGAGATTGGACCGCTATTGCAGATAATGAAGAGATTGCGACTTACTTAACTAAGCTTGCAATGGGAGAAAAATCTTCAGAAATTTCTGGAGACTCTACTGTTGCGAGGATTTCTTTAGCGAATCTAAAAGAGAAAGCGAGAAGAGAAGAAAAAGAATTACAAAAATTAGAAAAAATAAAAGAATTAGAGGAGCTAGAGAAGCAACATAAGAAAGAATTACACAAAGAGTTTAAATTCTCTAAAGAGGAAAAATCTGAAATAGTCGATTACGATAAATTGGAAGAGAAATATAAAGTTATCGAAGAAGCTGAAGCTGAAGAAAGAATTAGAAATGAAGAACTGGAGCGTATTGAAGCTGAAAAGAGAAAGGTTGAAGAAGAAAAAATAGATAAGACTGTTGTTCTTAAAAATCCACTTAAAGCTCCAGTAGAATCTGATGATGAGATTAAAACTGTCGTCAATCAAGATGCACTTAGACTTTTCAAAGAGCAAGAGGAACTAAAGGCTAGGCTGATACGTGAAGAAGAGCTGAAAAAAGAAGCTGAAGAAAAAGCTGCGCTAGAGGATGCTCCTGAAGATATTGACTTCAATGAGTCGACTAAGGTTGTTGACAAGCATGCTTTAGTTGAATTGAAGGCGGAAACAAATAGTCTGGAAAAGCAAATAGCTAAAGAAGAGCGTGAAAATAAAATAGAAAAGAGTGGAAAACCAAAGAAAGAGAGTGCTGAATCAGAAGATGATATAGAAAAGAAAAAGAAGCTGTCCCCTATTCTGGCAATCGTGATCATCGCTATACTTTACCTCACTTTATTTGATGATAAGCCAGAAGAAGTAAAGGTATTTAAACCTCAGTATTTATCTATAAGCGGGCCAAGAACCTATGAGGTTATGCAGCCTGCTAAGGCAGAGAAACATTTTAAACTGGGATTGAAAAATTATAGAGTCGGTACCTATTTAGGTAAGTTAAGAGCAAGTTCACATTTTTTAAAATCGGCAGAATTTAAATTCACAGATAATCCAGCACTTGGTTTCTTGATTCTTACCTACGGTGAGCTTTTTAATAATGTAGCTAACCAATCGAAAGGCGCTGCAATTCTATTTAATCTTATTAAAATTACGAGATCCAAAATTTTTAAAGATTTAAATGTAGCAATAGGAACGGCGCTTTTTTATAGAAATAATGGGAAAGTATACTCCGCTCTTAATTTGATCGAAAACTATTTAAGAGTTGCGAAACCATCTCTGAAGCTCTTGTCGCTTTACCTTGATCTATCAATTGAAACTGGAGATCTTGTAAAGGCAAAGAAAGTACTTGATAAGCTAAAAACAATTCCTAATCAACCACTAGAGGCATATTTGGCGATGTCTAAATACTATACTCTTGATGAACAGTATGAAAAAGGCAAAGAGGTTACTTTGTCAGCTCTTAAGAAGTTTCCATCAAGTGTTGCTCTTATGCTTGATCTCTCTCGCTACCTTTTAAGAGATGAAGATTTTAAAAACTATGCTAGTACTCTTAAAAAGATTGAAAAGCTTAGATATGAAGGAGCACCTTCATTCTATGCTGAATACTTAGAAAATGTAGGTATTCTAAGTGCATTTAATAAAGATGTTAAAACCGCAGCAGCTTTATTTCAAAAAGCGCTTAAGATTCATGATACTGACAGCTTGAGATCTAAGTTAGCCAGCTTGGAGATCGGTGGAGGAGAAATTGCTGAAAAGCTGATTTTAGAGTCTAAGGCGATCGACCTAATTAGAACATCTAAAAAATTAACAAGAGAAAGAAAATGGCGTGAAGCATTTCAGGTTGCCATAGAGGCCGTCGATTTAGAAAATCGTTTTTTACCTGCAAATCTTCATCTTGTTAACCTGCAAATTCTTAGAGGCTTCTACGAGTCAGCTATTAATACTTTAGCTTTTTTGAAAAAAGAATTTCCAACTCACCCTGGTGTAAACTTTCTCTTGGTTAAGGCATTATCAGAATCTAATAAGATGAAGGAGGCTCAGTCTCATGTGAATATAATAAGTAATTCTCCCTTAAGAAATCATCCACTCTACAGCTCAACAGTGGGCCATTTCTACGCATTGAGTGGTAAGAGGCATCTTGCAATTAGAATGCTTAGTCAATCTGTAGGTCAAAACCCGTTAAGAGATGAGGACTATTTTCTAATGGCAAAAATATACTCTAGGACAAGGCAATACAAAGAAAGTAAATCTAAGTTAGCAGAGGCGATGACTTTGGATCCGTTGAATATAGATTATAAGTCTCTCTATGCTGAAATTTTGTATGAGCTTGATGGGGCCGAGGCAGCTATTGGTTACCTTCAAACTGAGTTAGACAAGAATGCGGATAACCCAAGGTTAATGGGTGATATTGCTACGCTCTTCTATAGAAATGGCCAACTTGCTCAATTTAAGGAAGTTAAAAACAAAGTAGAAAAACTTCGTAGTAGCGACCCTGCTTTCTATGAGTTCTTAATTAGAGCGGCACAAATAGAGGAAAAAAATGTAGATATAGTAACCAATGCTAAAGCCTTAATTGAGATTAATCCTGGGGATGTAAAAACTAGACTTTTACTTGGCAGTACCCTGGCAGATCTTAGGAGATATGGTGAAGCTTTAATTGCTCTTGATGGAGTTACAAAGAGACTTTCGACCTACCCCCAAGTTTATTACTTAAAGGCAAAAGTTTATTTGAAAATGAAGAAATACAAAGAAGCTATAGCAGCTGGTAAGAAAGAAATTGAGAATAACCCGAAAATCTATCACGGCCACTATGTCCTAGGAGAAACTCAACGGCTTATTGGAGAATACACAGAATCAACGAAGAATCTAGAAAAGGCAATCCAAATTCAACCAAGAAATGTTGAGTCATTAATGTCCTTGGGCTGGATTAAGTTGAACCAAAGTCGCTATGACATAGCTAGAGAGCTCTATTTACGAGCAAAAAAGAAAGCTCCTAGCAATCCTATGATACGCAAGCAGCTCGCCTTCATCTACCAAGGAATTGGGCAGGGCAGCTTGGCCATTGAAGAGTTTCGAACCTATTTAAAGTTATTTCCTAATGCGCCAGATCAAGCAAAAATAAAGAATCAAATCATGACCTTATCTAGGTAAATTTGGATGGGTTATTGTCTTTTTACAAAACTGGCCTTATATTAACCCTTCGTGGAGGATTGGCTGAGTGGTCGAAAGCGGTGGTTTTGAAAACCATTGACCTTAACGGGTCCGCAGGTTCGAATCCTGTGTCCTCCGCCACTTTTTTCCTTACAAAATGCGGAGATGTGCCCGAGTGGTCGAAGGGAGCACCTTGCTAAGGTGTCGAACGGTCTGACCGTTCCGAGAGTTCGAATCTCTCCATCTCCGCCATTTTTTCCGCTAAATTCTATATTCTAAAACAAGCTTGAACTCCTCATTCTCGAATCCTCGCCCGTTCCACGGTGGGCTCGAATCTCTCTTAAAAATTTTAAAAGTTCGTCGCAAAATTTTTAATTTTCATCCCATTGCTGCATTTTCTTAAAGATCCAACCACAGCAATACAGCAGAAGACCTTCAGCTAAAAGGCAGCCCACTCGAATAAGGTTACTTGTATTAGTTAAGTCATAAAAGAATGCTTTTAAGCTTACTGCCAGTAAAATAGTCAGAGCTGAATTACCTAGAGTTTTATCTCGACGCCAGTAAGAAATTGAAAGAATGATCGCAGCATAAACACCCCAAGTGATAGTTACAAAAAGAGCTCCTGACCAGGATATTTGCTGTGAAAACCTGTATAGACCTAACATTACTTGAAGGTGTCCAAACCCTAGAAGTAGGGGTGAATACTTTATTGTGTCAGATTCAATATTCTTGTTTGAAGCCAGTTTAACTACAGCAACTAATGCAAAAACTCCATATGCCCAGTTATATAAATAAATCTCTCCTATTGATTTCGTTAATATAATTGTCAAAATTGCGCCGTAAACAAAGGTTGAAAAAAGAACCATTAAAGGCCAAAAAAACTGCTTTCTAGCTTTTTCACTCTGGCTCCATATCGCCATTATGATAACTCCAATGATCAAGGCAGCAAGAGGTTTGACTGACTCACTTAGTAACTGGAAGTAAAAGCTATGAACAAAAGTAATTGCAGAGAAAGCAGTTAATGGAGGTCCACTTTTGATGTCACTTTTAAGGTAAGATTTCGCAAATAAATAAATTCCTAAGACAAGTCCACCAATAGTTATTCCAAACCATGGAGCAAAACTAGGATTAATAGAGGAGATTAAGTGTCCTGTAGAAAAGTAAAATAGTAGTAGTAAAGGTAGTAAAGCGACGCTTTCGTCCGAAGAAAAAGGGCTTTTGTGGTAAACAGAATAAGTAGTCATTGCAGATGAGAAAATTACGAACTGGATAAGTTGTAAAATTAATAGATCGCTTTGCTGATTATAGCCAGATGCTTTTTCTGATAATAATAAAACGGTAAATACGGCATAGTAACTAGCAATGAGCATGATATCACGACGTTTATTAACTAAAGAAGTGGCAGAGAAGGATATGTTCCAAATAATTAGAAAAACAGAAAGCACAGAGAGTTCACCAGTATTGTAACCAATTATAGGTGCTGATAAATAAGTTCCCGCCATTGCAACTAAAATATAAGCACGGTTACCTTTATTAAAGTTAGCGAAAATTGAAAATATACCAACTAAGGTAGCACATATAAGTGCTGAGTTAGCATTTAAAATATGGTGATAAAAATAAGCTCCTAGCCAAGTTAAGTGTAGAATTGTCGTACCTGCTCCAGCCAGGAGAGCTCCATACTCCTTTTCAGCTTTAGGAAAAAACTGTGGAATGATGAAAAAAACTAAGCCTGTTCCTGTTGCTAATAAAATTTGACGAATTGGAGTAAGCCATCCCGAATCAATGGTAATTTTTATAAAAAAGACACCTGCTAGAATTACAAAAATGATTCCAATAATTGCTAATACAGAAGACGAATCAATTGATGAGTCATTAACTGGTTTCTTATGTTGAAAACTTGTATTAATGGGTTTTGAAATATTACTTTTTGATTCAGTCTTTTGTTGATCTCTTGAAGCAATGGACACATTTTTATTTATGTTAGTAATGGGAGGATCTGATTGGTGTATTTTTGAAAGTTGTTTTTCTATAGAGCTTAGGCGTCTATCGAAGTCTTTTAGTACATCTTCAAGCTTTGTCATAATTATCTACCAGTTTGATAATTGTTTCTTATTATTGTATTTGAAAAGTGGATTTTATGACATCTGATAATGAGCAGAAGTCAATTTTAAATGAGTACTTAAAGGAAAATAAAGATGAAGCTGAACTCAAATAGTTTGGCACCTTCGGGTAAAAGAATTGTAGCAGCGATTCTAGATAGGATAATAATTATGATTATCGCGAACTATGTATTTGGTCCTGTGGTGAAGCTTGCCCAGCGACCAAGCCTTACACTTATTTTGGTTAATATCGCTTTGGACTTTGTATATAGTGGATATTTTTGTTCAACTAGACTGACTGCTCCAGGTGAAAACTTTCCTAACATCAGGGGCTGTATGGTGGTGGGTATAGGGATGAAGGCATTCTCATGTACAATTGTGGCTATTACCTCGATATTTCAATGTAATTCAGCTAGATTTATTAATGAAAATACATGGAGTCAGGCGAAGCCATTTTCGCCATTTTTTTTGCAAAATTCATTATTCAAAAACAAGCTTGAACTCCTCACTCTCGAATCTTCGCCTGTTCCACGGTGGATTCGAATCTCTCCATTCAGCTTGTTTGTTTAGGTGAATGAAAATATACTTTAACAATGTTTTGTTTGGTTATTCCTTTTTCTTGCGATGTCGAAAGGCTTGAGGACACAATTACACTCATTGCCGAGAATGCTGTAAAATATAAAATTACGGAGGTGATGCTGTGTCACAATGGAGGTAACTTCGTTAGGGCAGAGATAGAGGAGATTTTTGATAAAGAAATCGGTCTATTTAAATTACTTCATACAGAAAAAAAGGGGCTTGGCGAGGGTTATAAGCTGGGAATAATCAATGCATCTAGTGAAAAGATTATATTATCCGCAAGTGATTTGCCTTTCGGTTTTACAGATATTGAATCATTTAACAATCTAACTGTCCTTGAAAGGGAAAAGTATAGAGTGTGTATCGGCTCTAAGGCTCATGAAAACTCCGTGATGGAAGGGTATTCATTATTAAGGCGACTATATTCAAAAATATTTTATTTGTTGAGAAGATTACTTCTAGGAAAGAAGTCACCAAAAGATTCTCAGGGAACAATAATTATTGATAAGATTCTTGCAAAAGAGTTGGTTGAGAGTGTTTGTTCAGGAGGATATTTTTTTTCTGTAGAGATGATAATGCTTGCGATTAAAAGAGGTGCTAATGTTATTGAGCTCCCAGTTGTTTTTAGGGACTTAAAATTGAAGTCTAATGTAATGGTAATTAACCTTGGTTTGAGCTTTATGCATGAATTATTGAAATTAAGAAGAAGAATGTGATGAGCAGGCTTTCATTATATTTATCTCTTTTAATGATATCATTCTCAATATTTTTTTACTCTAAGATAAGTTCATCAAGATTTATTTCGTATAGGATGGGTGCGACATCATATAATGCGAGATCCATTGCCTTGGAATGGAATAATGTTTCTGTTAATAGAATAAACTATGATGATGATTATGGTGCCAGAATGTTGATGGCAGTAAGCTATTATTATAGCTACGCTAAAGAAGAGCTTTCTTCAGCGAAAAAATTAGAAATTCCAAAAAGTTATTTCTTTATTCATACTATAATATTCTGCTCAATCATGCTGATTCTGTTTTCCTCAACAAGAAGTCTATTCAGTCCTACAATGTCGTATTTGATAGGTGGCCTGATTCTTGGTAGCTCAAACATTGGACTGATTTCTCACGTAGGAGATATATATATGTTTCCTTTTTATGCGGGTGTACTCGCTCTTGGGATCGCTGACGAAGTGTTGCGTGGAAAAAAAATTAACAGTTTTAAAGTGGCAATATTTACTTTAGGAATTATAGTATTTAACCTCTTTAGAAGTTCTTCAATCTACTCTTTTTTTATAGTCTTGGTGACACTTTTCTTCTCCTCAAAGCTTGTCCCAGCTGAGCGCCTTGGCAGGGTTAGAAGGATTTTAACTTACTCGTTTTTTGGAGCAATTCTTTGTCAGTTGTTAATTTCGTCATTTGCTGGCAAGAGATCTCATTCGGTCTGGCATCCTTTACATGCCGGCCTCTATGAGTGGGGCGGGCACTTGGACAGAGAAGGAAATACATATCCATACTTTGTAGATGAAAATGAAATTCCTAATAACAGTGAATACTTGTCAAGGTGGCATGACAAAACTCAGTTTAAAATTGTTAATATCAAAAATCCAAGTGTCTCTACTTACGGCGTGAGGCATGAAGAAATTTTAAGGGAAGATTTTTTAAAAATCGTAAAAAAGTATCCTTTGGGAATTCTTCAATTGGTTTTTCGCAGGATTAGCAGGTTTCTAAACTTAAATCCATGGTTAGACCTTCGCAGTGACAGTTATATAGTGGATTCTTTTTGGAATGACTTGTTTAAATGGGCTTCGATGATAATTATTTTCGTTGGTGTAACTCAAGGATTAAGTTTGAAGGTTTACATTGTGGTGGTAGGCCTTTTGCCTCTTGCTGCTCCTCCTATTCTCGTGCACTCAGGTTACTTTATGTATAATGCCCCGGGGCACCTTCCTTTGTATGTCTTGTTTGCGGCCTCTTTGATTGGTTTGTGTAAGCGGGTTGCGCCTAGGGTGTTCAGGTAACTCGCCTAATAGCGAGTTGCTTGCGTCTTAGTACCATTCTGGTATACAAGTCTTAAAGTGAGTTTTCAAAACTTTAAAACTCAAGCAGGAGGACTATATTAGTTTCTCAGTAGGGTTTTGAAGTTTTTGCAATAGGGATGATTTATCTCATCACACTCCCTTGAAATTTCTTGAACAATAATATCCTCCTTATCAACGGTGACTCTATTCTTGATTCCTTCGTTGGTAATAGTTAAGAAGTCGTCAAATCTCTTTGCTGTAAAATAGTAAAGTGCTAGATTTAGCTTGTTGTAGTAGCTTACCTTGGAAAACTCCTTAAGCTTGCGCTCTTTTATTTCTGGCTTAAGGTCTGTGAATAGGTGAATATTGGAAAGTGTTCTTATAAACTCATGGTGATATTTCTTTGCAGTCCAGATGCACTTTCTGTAAATCAGTTCTGTGCCTCGCTCAGCGCCTTCTTTGAAATTTCGATTATTGAATAAATGGTTTACATAGTAGTAAAGGTTGACACAATTTTTATCATTAAAGTAAGCAGCTTCAATATGCGTATCTTTATTGGTAATCTGTTTAATTAGACTGAAGGATTGAGTAGTAAGTATGGCCACAATAATACCTAAGAATATTGTGAAGCCCTTTTGTGTGGAAAGTTTCTTTAATGTGTAAAAAAGAGTTAAGAATAAGCAATAAGACCCCATCAAGAAATAAGAATCACTCACAAAAGTTTCAAACATCTGTATGACAACTGGAGCTATCGAAAAAAGGAAGAGCAATAAAAAAGAGTAGAACTTTTCTTTATTGACGTATTTATATACTAAATAAAAATAGGAAGGACCAATGAAAATACCAAGAAGGCATAGTATAGATTCTTTGCCATAAAATATAGAGAAATTTATTGGTATAAAGAAAAAAGAAAAGTACCGACCTATTGCCAATACTCTATCTGCAATGGAGTTACCAGGCATGTACTTTGAAACGCCAGAATCTACTTGTGAAACATCCAGATACCACCATAAATTGAACACTCCTAAGAAGAGTGAAAGAAGTATAGGAATGGCGAACGTTTTGAGGGTTTCCTTATAGGATTTATTCATTATATATTTTGAATAGTAAGTTGACCAAATTGGTAGAAATATATTTATGGGCTGTGAAAGCAATGAAAGAGTGTGGAAGAGAGCTAAATGAAATTTTGAAAACCTAGATTTACTTTCTACTAATATGGTCTTTATGAAGAGTGCACCAAATAAGAAAGCAAGCAAATGCTTTCTCAGTCCAATGTAACTTACACTTTTAACGTATAGTGGATGGGAAATGAATAAAAGAAATAGGAGTGATGTGTTCAAAGATGAAAGTGTTGAAATGGCAAGAACTGTCTTGTAAATTATGAATGTTGTAATAAGCCAAATAAAGAGGCTTGTGTATTGATAAGAGCTGATCCCAGTTAGTTGAGTCATCTCCCTATCAAAGAGTAGAGATATGTCTCGAATAGGCTGTATGTCATGTATTTTAGAATCCCTCCAGGCAGAAATATATTCTGACAAAGATAATATATCTTTGAGCTCAGAGACGAGATATGTATCTATGTCTCCAACAAAGTTAGAGACTAATACTGGGAAATATAAAATGATGGTAAAGACTGCAAAAATTAAAAAATTTATTCTTTGTGAGTACTTAAACATTTTGCCCAATCCCCTTCTTGTATATAACTAACCCTAAAAAGTGTTAAGCTTAGTTCTGTAGTTGGCCATCATTAGGATCCTGTTTGCTATAATTTAAGTTTATAGATATAATATCACTGCACTTTTAAACGGACTATTACTTTGTCATTCATCCATCCTTCCGCATTTATAGAAGATAATGTTTCTATTGGAGCAGGCTCTAAAGTTTGGCATAATTGCCAGCTAAGAGAAAACTGTACATTAGGAAAAAAAGTTAGCTTGGGTAAAGGTGTTTTTATAGATGCTTCAGTCTCTATTGGAGACGGCTCTCGTATACAAAATGGAGTTAGTGTTTATAAAGGTGTTCGCATTGATAAATGGTGCCTCGTTGGGCCGAATGTTACATTTACGAATGATATATATCCGCGTGTTGGAGTAGAAGACTGGAAATTAACATCAACAATCTTAAGCACTGGCTGCTCAATTGGGGCAGGTTCAATTATTTGTCCAGATATAAAGCTTGGTTTTTTTTCTATGATAGGTGCAGGCTCAATAGTCACCAGCAATGTACCTGACTTTCATCTTGCCTATGGTGCGCCTGCAAGAATAATTTCAAAAATTTGTGCTTGTGGAAAAGCCCGGTTAAGTTATGAAACACCTAAGAACGCTTATATTCAAGAATGCTGCACAAAACGACTATCGGAA
This sequence comes from uncultured Bacteriovoracaceae bacterium, assembly GCA_937930825.1. GTDB lineage: Bacteria > Bdellovibrionota > Bacteriovoracia > Bacteriovoracales > Bacteriovoracaceae. Next base: position 46,149 of record CALHBL010000147.1, on the reverse strand, counting down.
GAAGTTTTAAATGCAGCAAAAGAAGTAATAGAGCAAATTAATTAACATGAAAAAAGTTGTTATAATTATCCCCTGTTATAATGAAGAAGAGTCACTTCCACAGCTTTATTCTGAGCTTGAAAAACTCAACACTACTCTTACAATAAATTACCAGTTGAGATATTTATTCATAGATGATGGAAGCATAGATAGTACTCCCAGCTTGCTAAAAGAATTTTGTGAGAAAAGTGAAAGATCAAATTTTATTGTACACGATAATAATTTAAACCTTGGCGCAGCTATTAAGACTGGATTATCACAGTTGAAAGATGAAGATTATGTTGCTTTTTTAGATAGCGATTGTACCTATGACCCTTTAGTTATGATTGAGCTTTTGGCCAAGCTTGACGAAGGTGCTGATCTTGCAACAGTATCTCCTTATCATTGTGATGGTAAGGTCATCGGTGTACCGAAGTGGCGTTTGATTTTAAGCCAAGGCCTCTCAAAAATATATAGAATTTTACTTCAATCGAATTTATATACTTATACTGCTATGGTTAGGGCCGTAAGGAGAGATATTATCGAGAGTATACAAAGCGATAGAGATGATTTTTCTTATTTCTCAGAGCAGATGATAAAATCAATTACTTGTGGACACCGCGTAGTTGAAGTTCCTACAACACTAAAAACAAGGGCCTTTGGTGTTTCTAAGATGAAGGTAATGAGTACGATAAAATCTCACCTGAAGATAATTATGGGTATAGTAATAGGGAGATATTCTTGAGAAAGATTATTTCTATTATCGGTACTCGACCAGAGATTATAAAACTATCTCCTCTGTTTGAACTTTTAAATAGAGAATACGAGCATGAGATAATCCATAGCGGACAACATTATGATTTAGAATTAAATCAAAAAATATATAGTGAGCAAAACCTTCCAGATATTAAATATCCTCTTGTATCAGGCTCTGGGAATTTTTCTGAGCAAATTTCAATGCAAATAAAAGGTATCTATGAAGTTTTGGTCAACGAATCACCGGATTATGTAATTGTCCAGGGAGATACAAATACATCTTTATCGGGGGCATTGGTTGGGGCAAGATTAAATATTCCTGTTATTCACATTGAGGCAGGTTGTCGTTCTGGTTGGTTGAAAATGCCTGAGGAGCAAAATAGGAAATTGATAGATTCGATTTCAACAATTTTTTTCTGTTCTGATGAAAGATCTTTTCAAAATTTGAAGCAAGAAGGCATTAAGCAAAATATATTTAATGTGGGAAGCCTGGCCTTCGATGCTGTAGAGAGATCTAATAGGCTTTATACTGAGGCCATTTGCAAATCTTTTAACTTAACTCCTGGAGGGTATGCTCTCTCAACTCTTCACCGGTCCGAAAACTTATTAGATAGAAATACATTTTTAAGTAAAATAAAATTTTTAAACTGGGTTTCTGAAAAGATACCTATCATTTTCCCTATTCATCCACGTACAAGGGCATTTATTAAAGATAAGGGAATAATATTTTCAGATAATATAAAAATGATTGCTCCACTTCCTCACCTTCCCTTTATATCTCTTGTTAGAGATTCTAGGTTAGTAATTACAGACTCAGGAGGTCTGCAAGAAGAGTCGGCCTATTTTAAGCGTCCATGCTTAGTGTTGAGAGATCAAACTGAGTGGACTAGACTCATTGATATAGGTAAGAATTTTCTATTGAGTGAATTAAATACAGCTGACTACGATTTAACAGAGAAATTATTAAATGATGACGATTTCTATAATGAAGTTAGGGAAAGGGTCGATCTTGAATCCGTTACCGGAGCATCTCAAAAAATAATGGCACACTTAAAACAATCCATATAGTCATTCAGTTAGAGTTTTTGAAGTATTGAAAAATAACAAAAAATTAAGCACTGGATTGGTATTAACATTACAACAGTACGCCTATGAGTTCCAGATAAATGAAAATTAAAGGAGAACTGATGATGAAAGCTCACATTTTGATATTGCTCGTCCTTGTAGCCCCTCTCTATGCAGAAACATTTTATACTGTTAGAACATCTATTGATTTGGAATCTGAAAATGGAAAAAGTATAAATATTTCCAAAGAAGATAATTATATCATATCGATTATTAAGAATGAGGGGTGGCAGTACAGAGTAAATATATTAGATAGTAGCGGTACTAAAGTCTTATTTAAAAACTATAAAGTATCTAAGAAATGGTTCAATATAGGAGCTCAACCTGTCGTGAGTACTGGTGGTGTACCATTAAAAAGCGAAGCTAATTATTTAAGCAAGAACCCATCTAATGGAAAACAACCTTCAAGAGAAATTACTGAGTGCATCGTTGTGGTAGATGTAAATTTCTATAGTAGTGTAACAAAGAAAATTGAAGCGGGACAAATACTCATCAATTCTGATCTTAAAGAGAGTATAAAGAGAGTCTTTAGACAGATGGCGAAGTGGAAATTTCCGATGAAGTCAGTGTTCCCAATAGCAAAATATGGATGGAATGATGAACTTTCCATGGTTAACAATAATACTTCAGCATATAACTACAGAGAAGTTACAGGAGGAGGCCGTCTTTCTTGGCATGCCCTTGGCAGAGCGATAGATATAAACCCGCAACAGAACCCCTATATAAAGAATGGAAAAATATTGCCAAAGAATGGAGCTTACAAACCTGGTCAGCCAGGAACCTTAGATAGAAATCATCCGGTAGTGAAGCTATTCTTGAGAGAAGGTTGGAGCTGGGGTGGTAACTGGAGGTCTTTGAAAGATTATCAACACTTTGAAATACCAGGCCTTAAGCAAAACAGAAAAAAGCAAGGTCCCTACTGCGAAAGCTAAGCTTCATATTATTCGGTATTTTCGATTAGCTAACTAATCGATTTCTTGAGAAATATCCCCCAAAAAGCGTATAGAATTGCTCAAGTAATTCATCAAAGAAGTCGATAGGCTTTAATGAATAAAAACTACAAATTGGCCCTTAAATATTCGAAGTATTCCCTATTTGTCGTTTCAACTCTCATACTAGTATTGCTGTGGAAAGTCGTCTTCATACTACAGGGGGGAATTGGTCTTGACGGGAATATCTTCTTACTCCCCTTCAAGCTCTTACCAATTTTAGTTTATTCAGCCATTAGTTTCTGGCTTATTTTAAAAATGTTTGATTATAAAGGAAGAGTTAAGCAAAGAAGTAAAATGGCATTTGCCGTAGGAGTATTTTCACTAGTTCTTTCAGTACTCTTCCAGCATTTTGTGATTTCCAAACGAATCGCCCCTTTTAATTTTAAAAATAAAATGTTCTCCCACGTTGGTCTAATTGAAATGAATGCAGATTTTAACAATAGGCTGATGATAAGTGCGGCTGAGTATCTAAGGTTATTTCCATTGGGATCTCGCAACAATGAGTTTGCTTCATTCCTATCGAATATCGCAGCTGAGGCTGCACTTGTTTTTGAAGTTAAAAAACGTTTTAACGACAAACGTATCGAATTCTCATGTAAAGAATATATTAAGAAATTTGGAGATTATGGTAATTGTATTAGTGATTACCAGAAAGATATTTATTCTCAGACTAAATTTACATCTACTGGTACTATTCTAATGGTAGCACTTGGAGCTCTTGGAACCTTTAAAGTAAAGCAATCACTTACTAAAAAGTATGGTAAGGCAAACTCTTATGTTGCTATGAGAGCAGCTAATGACCTAATAGAAATATCTATGCTTTCATTAGAGAGTTCGAAGGAAATTATAAATAATGAAGATGGGGTGATTAATTTCTCTATGGGTTACAAGATGCATCCAAGCTCAGACTTTAGGACTATCGAGCAGCAAATACACTATAAACACCTTCTCGTGGCTATAGGCAAACTGGAAAGTATCGTATCTAGAATAGAAAAGAAAATACTTAAAAGAAGAGACAAGTGTTTAAAAAGAGAGATTTCAAGCCTTGCTAGATCAGAACTTGAACGAGAAGAAATTAGGTTTGAAAATATGAGAACTAAATTTAGGGCTTTTCAAGAAGGAGGTTTTAAAATTGAAGAACTTAAAGAGAGGCAAGAGAAAGTTGAGGTTAAGCTAAAGCGAATCAAAGAGATAAAGCCTATTTTTAGCTTTCTATAGCAGCTTGCTTATAAGGAGAATGGACTCCAGGCCCAGTCCCCTCTAAATACAACAAGAAGTGGACATCTAGCTTTCTATTGGCACAAATAATGCAGAATACTCTAAATAGAAACACTAATTAATCGAAATTAGGCAGATTGATATGGTCTAAAGTGTCTATTTTTTAAACAGGTGGTTGTTATGAAGCACAATAAAGTATTTTGTCTATTATTAGCTCTAGTCTATAGTTCTACTGTATTTTCAGAACCTGAGAGGTTTGATATTGAAAATACTTTGAGTAATGAATCTGATAATCCAGAAGAATCGACAATATCTGTACTACTAAGGTACCAAAATATCGGTACGAAAATGGATCATAAGGAAGCTTCTTCATCAGCAGGTTTTACTTCATTAGGACAAGAGACTGATATTAGCGTGCACGGTATTTCTTTAGAGGTAAATAAAGAATTCTTCTCTGAAAAATACTTATCTATTAGTCTAGGTGCGCGATATGGGATTAATAGAGGAGCTGACAAGGCCATTAATGACGTAACAAATATGTCTTATGAAGATAAGGTATCTGGTAAGTCCTATGGTGCAGGCTTGAGCTTAAATTTAAATGCTAAGGGGTATGGTCTTAAGATCCAGCCCTTCCTATCGAGTTATTACATAGCTAATAAGAATGAATATAATCTATCCTTTAAGAATGCCGATTCTAGTGATCACCCTTTTAATATTGACTATAGTAGTGATTCTAAAGTGCTACAGCATTCAATAGGTTTGAGGTTGATAGATGGCAAGAATGATTTAATGTCGTATTTTGCTTTAGACTATCTAAACGAATTAAACCGTAGCACAAATGTTTCTGGAAACCAGGCCGGTAGGAGTTTAGTTTTATCAAACACATCCTCTGTGAAGCAAAGTGATTTTGCCTTCTCGATTGGTCTTGGCTTTTTATTTTAATAAAGAAGGACTAGCGCATAAGTGCTGAGCCTTAGTACCATTCGGGTATACAAGTCTTTAGGTGAGTTTTCAATACTTGAAAACTCAAACAGGAGGACTATATAATATAATTTGTCGTTAAACTGATAAATTGATTTTATAGCATTTTCTTCAAGAGGCTTTCATGTACCACCTAATTACTCTGCTATTTATAGTTTGCTCTTGTTCAGTTTTGGATAAAAGAGATATTCAAGATAGTTCCAGAATTATTGCAAGTAGCTCTGATTTGGCTTCTAGTAAAACTTGCTCAGAGCTATTAACTAGTACGTTAGCAAATAAAAATATCTCAGAAAAACAAATTCAGGATTATAAGAGCTTGACTGGAGATACTAAACTCTATGGGCTTAGCTTATCTGAAGGAAGAGAGAAACGTTTGCGAATATTCTCTGAAGATTCATGGGGAGCTCCGGCCAACTTAGGTGTAGATAATATTTCTATTTTAGTAAATGTTGAAGGTATTGATGATGCTAAAAAAACATTAGCAGAACTATTAGGCAAAGATATTTCTTGGGAAGAAGGTAGAATGTCCGTTATTCTGAATGAGAAAGTGAGAGCGGATATTATCGGCACAAGTGATCAAACACCAGGCGTTTCTGATTTTCAAGAATTAAGAATAACCTTTATTGATAATGTAGAGAAGGAAGATATTAGGGAAATACTTTCAAGATTATCTGAGAAGTTAAACTTAAGGACTTTAGGTTATACATTTAAAGATTTTTCGGAAGTGTCCAATAACGAAAAAAGAGAGTGGGCCTACTATTCATATATAGGATGGGCCAATGCACTTGAGACTGTGGAAGTAAGGGCCTTGCAGTCTCTATCGACTGGTGAGTATAAAGCGATTCATTCAGCACTTAGAAACGGGCAGACACCTGAGATTACAAAGCATATAGATTCAGCAATAGAGAAAGCAGCAACGAATAGGCCAATAAGACTCTATAGGGCCGTGGACAGAGAAGATTTGAATATAGCTTTTGAAGAAGTGCACGGCGGTACAAAATCGGCTTCAGAGGTTGAAATAGATAAAGACCCTGCTTATATTTTCTCCTCTCTGGATAATAGTGTTGCTGAGTGGTGGAAGAAATCAATGTTAGATGACAAAGGGCTTATCCTAGAAATAGAAGTTCCAGAGGGATACTCCGCGGCGTTTATAGACGCTAAAAGAATTCAAGAAAACAGAGGTTATATGGAATTCGTTTTGGGAAGGAATACTTCTTTTGAAGTGGTGGGCACAGAAATTAGAGATGGTCAGAAAGTTTTGAAAATGAAAGTGGTAGATGAGTAGACTTTAATTTTTACGCCGTGAGGTTGAGGCCTTTGGATGAATATAGTCTTCTATAACGGAGTATTTTGGAAGACTACTAGAAAAGAGCTCTAGCAACAGGGCTTTATATAGTCATACCGTTTGAGTTTTCAAGTATTGAAAACTCACCTAAAGACTTGTATACCCGAATGGTACCAAGGCTCAAGTTACTCGGCTTTAGGCGAGCTGCTTGAATTCCTTTCCAGTGGCGGTATAAAGTCCTTCAGTTTGAGTTTTCAAGTATTGAAAACTTACCTAAAGACTTGCATACCCGAATGGTACCAAGGCTCAAGTTACTCGGCTTTAGGCGAGCTGCTTGAATTCCTTTCCAGTAGCGGTATAAATTTACTGAACCTATTCATTGGATTCAGTCCTCTTAAAAGTAGCGTAATTTAGTCAAGAAATTTAAATCTGTATTGATGGAAATTAGGCTGACACGAGTACTATGTAAGGTGTTCTTATCAACTTCTATCTTTAATGATCTATTTATTCCTAGGTAGATTCTGAGCTGAAAATAGTAAATAATAGTTTTAGAAATTAACTCTATTTTCTATATTTTACATTTAGCTTTAAAAAGGATGGTCATGAAATACTTTTTTAAAATTTTACTACTTTTATTCTTTGTATCCTGCTCGCAGTATGAAAGTGTTCAAGTGAACAGAGGGCCTACCTCTACTTTAGAATCATCCAACTCTGCTTTCTTCGAGGCTTTAAATAAGAACAGTAGATACCATGTACCAACTACCCTACCCGCCACTGTTAAAAATATGAAGGTTCATACAGGTGGAGAATCTGGTTTTTTTAAAAAAATTGAGATTGTTGAAAATGCCCTACCAGGAACAGATCTTGAGTTAGCTTTCTTTATTTATGAAGATGATTATAGTTCTTCGTATTTAACGAAGAAGCTAATTGAAGCTTCTCAAAGAGGTGTGAAGGTTTACTTACTGATAGATTACTTTATGTCCATTAAGACAAAGAACCTCTTCTCTTTTATAAATTCCCATCCAAATATAGAGGTTAAAAGATTTAGACCAGCATCTGAAGAGTTTGTAACTTTCCTTGAAGAGGACTTAGGCCTAATCGACTCTAAATCGTTCTTACACGGAATAGCATTACAAGATCCAGCAATGCTAACAAAAGGACTTGTCAGTTCACCTAAAATGCGAGGACTTATAACAGCTATCAAGACACACAAAGACAATCCAGAAGGCTTAAGTTTGCAAGACGCTATTGCTGCAAACCCAATGTTAGTACAAAGAATCTTGACAGGGGGTATCTTTGTAAGTGGTTATTCTAGTTATCGGAAAATGAGTGAATTCTTAGGAGATTACCTAAGAAGAATTCATCATAAAACTATTTCTGCCACAACGGATAAGGGATTAGAGTTTATCATTGGGGGAAGAAATGTCAGTGATGAATACCATATTGGTTTAGAAGAATTGAATGAAGATGATAATGGTCTACTCGCGGGGCGAGCGTACCCTTTTATCGATAGTGAAGTATCAGGACTAATCAGTTCTTTAGATGCCAATAAAAACTTTAGAGATAGTTTCGAAAGACTATGGAATGGAGACGCTGGTCTTTATAGAGCTGCAGAAAAATTATCTTTAGATTCAAAAGTATACTTAGAGCAAGAAAGAATGATGCTTGAGAAATCTAAAGTTTTTGAGTCAAAGCTAGAGACACTTCAAAAAAGAATACCAGGTGGGACTATTGAAGATGTTACTAATAAGTCATTTAATGTGAAGTATACAGAAAATCTCTATCAAAATGATAAAGAGAAGAAAGAGATCTTAACTAGCTGGAAAGAGCACATAGAAACTATGAAACCTGAAGATGGTAAGATTGAAATTATTTCAGCCTACTTATACTTATATCCCAAAATGTTAGAGGCACTAGTTACAGCAAATGATAATGGTGTTGAAATAGAGCTGTATACTAACTCTATAGTTACTACAGATTTGAATATGGTTAATCTTGGTGCATATATGGAGATGGATAAATGGCTTAAGCAATTGAATGGGCCGGGTAAAGTAACATTCTATGAGCTAGCACTCCATAAAGGTCAAGGCTCTTTACATGCAAAAATTATGAAAACTGGAAATGTGATATCAATAGGCTCAGCAAATATGGATCCAAGAAGTTATCTTGGAGATACTAATAATATGCTATTTGTTGATTATTCTAGTAACCCCGAATTAGGAGAGAGAATCTTTAGTGCTTACCGGAGTAATAAGTCTATTCCTTGGAAAGTTTTAAGCTTAGGAGCAGCTAAGGCAATACTTAAGGAAGCCAAAAAAGATCCAGGAACTAATAATATTATAAAAGCCCTTAGTGTAGACTTTATTCAGGATCAAATTTAATAAGAAAAACGGAAGAGACCTTAAAGTTACTAGTTTTTTTAAGGTCTCGCTCTTCCCTTCTTTAATTCTAAAAAAAAGAAGGGCCCAGAAAGGCCCTATTAAGAATTAAATTAAGCTACAGTAGGTCCGCTATTCGGAATACGTAGAGTTTGACCTGGATAGATTTTATTCGGGTCTGCTAAGAGAGGCTTATTAGCTTCAAAAATCATATTATATTCCATTGGATTTCCGTAAAACTCTTTAGCGATTTTAGATAAAGTATCTCCACTTGCTACAGTATAAAACTTTGCTTCAGCAGCAGGTGTTTCAACAGTTAGCTTGTCATCTACTTGAGCAATACCATTAATATTTCCAACAGCTAGAACTACTTTTTCTCTTACTGCTTGAGTTGGGCAAACACCAGTGACACAAGCATTTTCACCGTCAACGTCAACCTTAAAATTATTAACTGGAAGTTCAAACTTTTGAACAAATTCAGTAATCTTCGCTTCAGACTCTTGATTTGCTGTTTCTCCAGTTGCCCAGTTATAAAGCGACTCGCCCTTTCCTTTAACAAAATTAAATAAACTCATCATTTCTCCTTAAAAGTGTTTACTGAGGGCAAATATTAGCTGGATTATAAGCTTAATTCAAGACCAGATGAGAAGGTCAAATGCTGCTGTGTGAGTAATAGCCAAAACAATAGGAACAAAAGTTTTGTGAGCTTAATTCATTAATTGATTCTGAATATGAGTGATTTAGTTCCTGATTGAGTACTTGGGTCCAAGGCGGTTCAAAAACTCATTCGCACGATAGGTTTGATTCTTCTTATAGCCAAAATCGATATAGTCTTTTCGGATTATCTTCTTATACTTCTGAATCCTCTTGCCTTTCTTGATAGCGCACATTTTCTTCTGTTTGAACTTAATAAGAATATTACTAGATATATAACCGAGCTTTAACATATCTTCTACTAGTATAGAAATAGGCTGTATAGGGAAACAGTATTGATTTGAGCGATTAGTAATTGAAAAGCGCTCACCGAAGCATTTGATTTCCCCCCCTCCAATAATAACTTCTTCGTTTGCAAGAGCTGCATGCCGTACTTTCTTCCCATTTTGTGCATTAAAAGAAAGGATAACTTTGCACTGGTCTGTGATAATAAATGAGTACATATCACTTGGTTTAAAACTTGAGTTGTTACTATGGTGCTTGGGGGAGCAGAGATTTTTCAAGTATTTCTTTAGATTGCTAAAAGTTTCCAACGGTCCATGCTTACTAACAAATTTTCTATAGTAATTCGAAGTATCTTGAACGTTGACTGAAACAGTTGGTTTAAATTTTGTGAAGCAACTTGAAGTATGAGCCTGGATATTAATAGAGAGAATGAAAATAAAGTATAAGCCTTTCTTCATATGCGATATAGTATACTAAAATTTTGAATAATGGTATATGGGCTTATGCGAGAAAGATATTTTAATCGAAGAGTAGCACTTGTAAAGAGATTGAAAGATAAGTTAATTTATCTTGTCTTATTTCTAGTAATCTTTTTAACATTATTTTATAAATTTATGGCCCCTGAGCCATTTCGAAGAGTTGTTTATGGAAATTTCTTATATGGTAAGCTAATCGCTCCATTGATCAGAGTACTTCGAGACCCAGTAAATCATAACTTAAAGCTAAAAGCACCATCCTATAAGATTACAACGAACCCAAGTGATTGGAGTCGAATTACTACACCTGAGCCAGGCTTTGATAAGATGAATCCTATTCTTCGGCCACGGTCTGGGCAAGAATGGATTAGTGGCTACTTGGATGAGACTGCTGGGCGAAGACAGATTAAGCTTAAGTTAAGAGGTTCAAGCTATTTTCATTACGCTGGTCCTAAGAAGTCAGTGTGGATTAAGGTTGGCGGTGATAAGAAGATTAGAGGTTGGAAGTACGCTTCTTTAATAAATATAAAAAGAGAAGATTATTTTATAGATAACTTCGTATACGATACTTCGAGTGAAATAGGGTTGCTCTCTCCCTATCATCGAAACATTCATCTTTATATAAATAATAAGTACACAGGTTTTTATCATGAGATAGAACAGTTTGATAAATTCTTTCTCGAAAAAAAGAAATTACCAGTAGATGATATTTACTTCCTGGATCTTTCTGGCGATAGAAAGGGCTTCTTTAACTCAATATATTGGAGGCAGAAATCTAGGCCAGCTGGAGTGAAGAAGGGAGATAGAAAGAAGCTAGATAACTTATTGTCTGATTTAAAAGAGTTTAAAACAGATAGTATAAATATAGAGCAGAGCTTAAAGCATATTATCTTATTTGAGCTAGTGGGATCAAGGCATATAGACTATATTCACAATCATCGAATATATTATAACCCACTCTTTAAAAAGTTTGAGCCTATCGCTTGGGATGTTGGCGTAATTCTCAAAGATTCTTCTTATGATGTTCCTAATAACCCTATCTATGCAGCAGTAGTTTATAATCATGAGACAAGACTGAGAAAGTATCAGCTACAAAAGGAAATTTTAGAAAAAGAAATAACACCTAGTTATATTGAAAAATATTTTTTGAATATAATTGAGAGTTACTATAATGATATATTAATGGACAAGCATATGGGGCATTACTATTCTATATCACCAGAGAGCTGGGTTGAGTCAACGAAGAATTTAATAGAACGAGTAAAAAGAAGAAGATTAGAAATGATAGAGATAGCTAACGAAAACAATATTATAAATGCATCTATTATCAAAAATAAATTAAAGCTTAAAATAAACTCTAATCATGTGGTTGAGCTACAATCAATTTTAATAAATGGAAATGAAAAGATTAAAAGCCCAGAGTTGTTTTATTCTGACTTTAAAAGGAATAGTGAGTTCTTAAATGAGAACCTGTCTGATGATTTAAGAAGAAGACCAATCCTAAGAATTGAGAAAAATAAATTATTTGAAAGCGTAAGTGAAATAAAGAGCTATGAAGTACGAATTAAGCAATTAGTAACTGGTGAAGTTACTACTATAAGGGGTGGCGATGATAATATTTAGGACAGAGCTTAAATATTATTTATGCCTTAAAAACTATGTAGAGTTTAGGAAAGCATTAGAGCCTTTCATGCAAAAAGATCCTTTCACAAAAAAAAACGAAAGGTCCTACGATGTTCACAGTATTTACTATGATACTTACTCACTTGAAAATTATTACCAGAAGGTAGATGGAGAAGATGAAAGAGAGAAATTTCGGATTCGTTTTTATAACTATAATGAGGAAGTACAGGCAAATGTAGATCTATTTTTAGAACTAAAGCAAAAGCGCGGCCCAATTATTAAAAAGCTCCGCTACAAAACAAATACTAAAAACTTAAAGGAAGAGATAGGTAGTCTTGATTTTGATAGTAATCAAATGAAAGTATCAATATTACAAAATTTTCATTTAAAGAAAATGGAACCAGTTATCAAAATAAGCTACAAGAGAGAAGCGCTAGTATGTCGCTTTGATAGTGATCTTAGAATTACATTTGATGGTTCTATAACTGGAGCTTATTCGCCTTCATTTAGTGTTAAAAAAGCTAATAATGAAAAGATGTTACTGAACCCTTTGTACTATATTTTAGAAATTAAAACAGCTGACTCATTACCAATTTGGTTGAATCACTTAATAAAAAGGTTTAGTCTAGATCTAAGTTCTTTTTCTAAATACGGGAAAGGTATTGAAAATTGTAGTATTGTTGAACGACAAAAAGGAATGTAAGTGGGAAATTTTTTCGACAACTTCTATCAAGCACTAAGTTCATACCCATCCCTCCAATCGGTATTCTCAGTTTACGATGTTCTTGTGAATTTTATATTTTCAGTACTCTTCATTATTCCTCTGGTAATGGTTTACAAGAAGACACACAAGGGAGTCACATATAATCAGGTCTTTAGTCATACTATGTTTGTGATGGCCGTGACTGTGTCTATTGTTATGATGATTATAGGGTCAAATATCGCTCGAGCATTTAGTCTTGTTGGTGCACTTTCAATTATTCGTTTTAGGACCGCTATTAAAGATAGTCGAGATACTGGTTATATTTTTGCATCTATGGCCACTGGTATGGCATGTGGAACAGGAATGTATCTCGTTGGAGCCACTTTTAGCATTCTTTTTAGCTTACTTATGCTTGGCCTAAACTACTTCCGTGTTGGTGAAAAAATTATGGTGGATAAACTATTAAAAGTGAACTCTCGCAACGATGATGACGCTGATTCAAAAATCAACACAGTAATTCAAAAATATGTTGAGTCTGCAGCTATAATCCACTCAGAATATAATAATACCGAAGCTGGTGTACTCTACACCTATGTGATTTCGACAGAAAAAGACGATAGAAGCTTTGACCTTATCAAAGAGCTTCAGTCTATCTCTTCGGTAGAAAAAGCAACCATCTTTTATAATGATCAAAGAATTGAATTATAAAGCCATAAAGAATGTACACATCAACTGTAAGGGAGTTCAGGCCGTACGCCTAACTGCGCGTGCTTTTAATCTTGGCACCAGTCGGGTTTTCAGCTCTTTTGGTGAGTTTTCAATACTTGAAAACTCAAACAGGGTAACGATGTTATTCTGTGTTTTAGTGTTCTGCTTCAATGCTGAGGGATCACTTCGTAAGGAAAGCGAGCTTAAACTTGATATTCCTCCCGAAACGTATAAGAAAGTATGGAACTACTTTGAATTAATATTTAAAAATAATTCGAAATATATCCAAAGTCTAAAAGGCAATGTCGAAACAAGTTTTTCAACAGAAAAATTTGTTGATGAGTATTTTGATAATTCGAATGCTGACTTTTATCGCAATGAACATGGCCTTCGTTATAGGCAGAGATTTTTCCCTGATGAGCCCCATCACCCTAAGAATGGAAGACGACTTATCCAGGTAAAGTTATCTTCTCAAAATAAGGAGTCAATTGTAAGAAGTGAAGTAAAGTATGATGCGATGGAACCTTTGGTTCAAGACTCATTTTTAAATCAACATGAATTATTTTCTCACCTCTTTCCTACTGACCAGCAATCCCTTATGAAATTCTTAAAGGGAATAGGATATGAGCCCCTGGACTTTCGAAGTGTTATTAATCTAACTCAGATGAGAAGAAGAGTTTATTTCAAAAAAGATAAAATGCCATTTTTAACTCTAACTTTAGATGAAGTTGAGGTCATGAAAAGAGGTAAAAAGAAAAAATTCTATGAGATGGAAATAGAGGTAGATGAAAACCTCTATACCGGATCAACTGTAGAACAAAGAAAATCTCTTGAAGAAATAGCTAGTAAGATTAAGTCAGATTTACTTGTGAAATTTTCAGATATCAAACAGGATCAAACACCTAAGTACAATAAAGCTTTTCTACTTTTTGAAAAAGAGAACCTTAAAACTCCAGGATCTAAAAAGGGCTTAATTATTTTAATAGCTACTATTTTTGTAATAGCTTTTAGAAAGAGACTGGGGTTATTCCTCCATAAATAATTTACTTCTAAAATGGATCCTCATTATGATTGCTATTTACAGTAGCAATCGTAATTTCTCTTTAAATCAATTACAGTTATAATCTTAGTTTTATTAGGGCATGTCGCAGCAATAACTCTGATATGCTGTTTGTCCTTAGAGGCGTAACCCTCCAGCGCCTTTATTGGACATGGCTTCTTATTAGGCTCAGACTTCTTGTAGTTATTCTTACCGTTCTTGAGGATGTCACGAATATCCTGGTCATCAATATTCCGGCAGTCCATTCTGCATTTTGCGTGCCTTGTTAGTGTATAACCCCTGTTTTTATTGAAGGATCTTTGCTTTTGTACTGGATTCTTTTTAGAATTAGGCTGCTTTGTTTGATTCTTAGTAATGAATCCGCAAATGGTGACAATAAGAACAGCAATAATTTTTTTATATTTCATAAGACCTCAATTAAGGAAAAAAAGATGGATAGAATTACCATTGGTGCAAATAAAAATAAAGAGCAATCTTCACTGCTATTGAAAATGGCAAATAGGCATGGATTGATTGCGGGTGCAACTGGTACTGGAAAGACTGTAACACTTAAAGTGATGGCTGAGCAATTTGCTAAAGCTGGAACTCCAGTATTTTTAACAGACGTTAAGGGAGACCTATCGGGTTTTATTTCAAAAGGAAGTGAACATGCAGAGGTAACAAAGAGAGTTGATTACATCGGTTTAAAAGATTTTAAATTTGAAAAATTAGCTACAGTGTTTTGGGATCTCTATGGTGAACACGGGCATCCTGTAAGAACTACTATTTCTGAAATGGGTCCTGTGCTTATTTCAAAGCTTTTAGATTTAAACGCCAATCAAGAGGACTTAATCTCACTTGCCTTTAAATATGCAGATGAAGAAGGCCTGCTTCTTCTCGATATAAAAGATTTAAAATCGATACTTATTTATATGGAAGACTCTGATGATGAAGACTTAGAGGAGTATGGAAATATTGCTAAATCAAGTGTAGGGGCAATCGTTAGAAGACTCACTGCTCTTGAAGAGTCTGGTGGAGAAGAATTTTTCACTGAGCCTGCATTAGAGATAAAGGATCTGCTAAAAAAAGATTTTTCGGGAAATGGGATCATAAATATATTGGACGCAAGAAAACTTATGCTTGATCAAAGGCTTTACGGTACATTCCTCCTATGGTTCTTATCTGAACTATTTGAAGAGCTTCCAGAGTCAGGAGATTTAGATAAACCCAAAATGGTTTTATTCTTTGATGAGGCTCACCTCTTATTTAAAGATATTTCAAAATCTCTCTTGGAAAAAATAGAAATGGTTGTGAAGCTTATTCGCTCAAAAGGAGTGGGGGTTTACTTTGTTACTCAAAACCCTGTGGATATTCCAAGCTCTGTTCTGTCACAACTTGGAAATAAAATCATTCATGGTCTAAGGTCGTTTACTGAAAAAGATAGAAAGGCAATAAGAGCTTTATCTTCTGGCTTTAGAGTCAACCCTGATTTTGAGTTCAAAGATGTTGTTGGAGAACTAAAGGTTGGTGAAAGCTTAGTCTCATTCTTAGATGCTGATGGTGCACCTACTGTATTAGAACGAGTTCTGAATTGCCCACCAATTTCGAAATTTGGTCCTGCAGATGAAAATTTAGTTAAAGATGCCATAAATAATTCTCCTTTTCTTGATAAATATAAAGAGCCTGTTGATAGAGAGTCAGCTTTCGAAATATTGAAAGTGCGTAAGAAAAAAGAATTAGAAGAGACTGAAAGCGAAGAAGCTCAAAAACTTGAAGAGAAAGCAAAGAAGAAGAAGTCTAGTAGACAGGGCCCTGTAGAGGCTTTTTTTAAGTCAATGCTTCGGGCAATTGGCTCACAGCTTGGGAGGCAGATTATACGTGGAGTTATGGGCTCAATTAAAAGACGTTAATTTTTAGTAAATATTGTTCATCTAGGAAGTAACCTGACTAAATTAATTGGTTAAAGAAGAGTGACCCCTTGGCATGTAATTTTGACATACGCCCTTGAAAAATAGGTGTGGTTATTCTTTGATCTTAAGAGATAAAGTGTGATAAATTTTATTTTTAATTCTTAGCCTTAAGGAGGCATTTATGTCTAAGTCAATTTCAAGCATAGAGGGTATCGGTCCATCGTATGGTGAAAAGCTTGCTGCAGCAGGAATCAAAACAGTTGAGTCCTTACTAGAAAAAGGATCTCAAAAGAAAGGAAGAGCTGAAATTTCAACAGCATCAGGTCTTTCAGAAAAACTTATTTTAGATTGGGTTAATATGGCCGATCTATTTAGAATAAATGGAGTTGCTGGACAATTCGCTGAGCTATTAAAAGCTTCAGGTGTTGATACAGTAAAAGAGTTGGGCACAAGAAACCCGGCTAACCTTCATGTTGCATTAACTGAAAAGAATGAAGAAAAGAAACTTACTAAAGTCGTTCCTAATGTAGAAAAAGTAACGAACTTCATTTCTCAAGCTAAGAAATTAGAGCAAAAAGTTTTTCATTAAAAAGCAAGGTGCAGTCTATAGCTTATAGACTGCACCAAGTTTAAGCCTTGTTAGTTACTTCTGTTATACTGAACAAAAAACTCCTGAATGCTAGCAGCATTAGTTTTACCGTCAAAGTTAAGTTCAACCCTTCTATTCTCTCTATGTGCTTCAGCTGAATTATTTAAATTGATTAGCTTACTTTCGCCATGGCCTTTAAATCTTACTTTGTCAGGAGCAATGCCATATTCTATAAGCTTCGAGTGAACATATTGGCTCCTTTTTACTGATAAGGCTAAATTATATTTAGCTGGGCCCTGACTGTCTGTGTGTCCATTTATTGATAACCTAGTCCAGTCTGGAGACTTTTCTTTTAAAAATTCAGCTAAACGAGACAGAAAATTTAATGAAGTTTGGTCAAGTTCTGAACTATTACTTTTAAAGTTGAGAAACTTCTTCTTTACTACCACATTTATTTTTTGAGGGATTTCTTGTTTTATAGCAGGTGTGGATTGTGCTACTGGAGCTTGCATTACAGGTTTTTGCGCTACTCTTTTTACTTTCGTTACTCTTCTTTTTTTGTGCCTTTGAGGTGCATTCGTTTTTCTATAAATAGGAAAACCGATTTGAGCATTAAACAAAGCAATAAGTCCACTTCTCTCACCTATGCTTAGTGGCTTCATAAGTTGAGCACCTACTCGAACTCTAAATTTTTTCCATGGGATATTATAGTAATAATTTAGACCAATCATTTTAGATGCTTTTGTTTGAACATTATTACCGGTGATTATACCTGAAGCCCCAACTAGTAGATCTTCACTAAGAAATTGATTCCAAACAAGTCCAAAAGAGTGCCTCTTTGAAAAACGATACATTGGGTTTATCTCAAGTAGAATGGTACTTGTTGTTAGCCGTACTTTCCTATTATTAATACTTTCTGATTCAAATGTATTATCAAAATAACCAAAGCCCATATTAAATGAGAGGTGTTTATAGTTATAGTTACCAAGGAGTTTTCCACCCCAGACCAAGCCATTTTTTGATGAAGCCTCCTGAGGAATATCAGAATCGAGTTGGCTAATACCAAGGTCTAATCCGCCATAAAGGTAGAATGAATCGTTATCGTTAAAACCCTTAGAATAACCTGATTGAGACCCAAGAATTAATACAAGAAGAAAACTAAATATTTTTTTATTTATTCGCAAAATAAACCCCTAGTTGATGAAAAAGAAAGGATATTCGCTCTTGAGAAAGAATTCAATTAATTAATAAAAGCAAAAACTAAATAGAATATGATGACTTAATTAAACCTAGTGGAAGGAAGAGAGAAATATATATCTACTTGTAAAGAACTTGATTAAGGATATGATAATTGGAAGTAACCTAAGGGGATAGCACAAATGATAAAAACTCTACTCTTGCTCACTTTCATCTTTATGACTGCATGTGATTTGAAATCAACTCAAGAAATTATCGAAGGTCCAGCTACTGAAGATGGCAACCTAAGCTCGCTTGGAGATGGTGAAAATACGCCTATTACTGAACCACCTGGCGAGATAGAGGACACCAGGGATGGGTGGGAGTATGGAAGTGCCACTGTAACTATACCTTTGGAGACAGGCTCATCCTATGTCATTGATGGCGATACAGAAACTGAAGATATACCAAATTCATTTCAGAGTCATGAGGATGGAGAAGGCTGGAGTATCAAAAGTGGATTTAGTATTTTTGGGAAAGTTAAGGTAGAGGATCCAAGTATCAATACATACTTTAGGTGGTGTGTTGATGGTAAGGATGCACGGGAAAGAGACTTTGTTTACTGTGTAAGGTCTAGAAGAGGCCGAACTGAAGTTTACTTCAAAGGTCCACATGGCAGTTTTGTTAAAAGAATTCAAAATGGTTTTCTTGAAGGTGAGTCTTATAAAGTAAACTTCTTATTCTATAAGAATGCGATAGCGCTATTCTTTTCGCATGAAACATATGAAAAATGGAATCCTAATCATGTGATTTATCTGCCAATAGAAGAAGATGATAAGAAAGCCATTTTTAGATTTACTGGTGAAATTAAAAAAGGAAAAGTATATTTAACGGATGTAAATGTCAGTGAAAAGAATGGGTCTGATTCTGCAGCGATGATAGAGGATGAGATTGAAGATTATGAAACTGATGCAAAGGTTAAGACTCTTGTTACAAAGGAAATAGACTTAAAGCCTAGTTGGAACTTTTATCAAAATAATGAAGGTCATAGGTCAACTTTTTACAAAACAAATTATGGATTCGATGCAGATGAGAATCGATTTGATGGTTCCTTCTACGAATATTCAGGGTCCATTTTTGGGGGAAACTTCAAGCTTAAAAGAGATACAGGGAAATTAATTCGATGGAAGTTTAAGACAACATCGCTAGAGAAATTTCATGCTAGGTTTAGACTACATGGAAGAAACCAATCTAAAAATCTCAGATACCACGATATTATTTTAAATCAAAGGCATGTCAACTTTTGGAACTATGTTATAGACCCTGTCTTGAGTGCTGAAGAGAGAGTTGAGAGTAGAAGGCTTAATAATAACCTAGAGCCTGACACGGCTTATAATGTAGAATTTTTAATTTTTGAAAATGGTGGTAATGCGGTCTTTATATATAAAGACGGGGAAGAGAGGCCCGAGTCCCCTTCTCAGTTATTTATATCTGATGACTGGGAAGTCTATAGCAGGTTTATGATCTATAGAGGATCTGTAGTAGATCTAAAGCAGGAGGTTTTTGAAGGTAATCAGGTTGAAGGCCTTGATTTGTCGGCGGGTGGCTTTCAAGCTTTTATTCAAAATCATAAGGAAGATATCAAAACGTACAAAACTGAGTTTATAGCTGCGCCTCAAAAATCTCACCTTGTTAGTTATCGAAATACTGCAGAAAAAAATGCTGCAGTTGATGACCATTATGTTTATGAAAATGGCAATGTCATAACGATGAAAAGTAATGGCACAAGGTATATGAAGTTTAAAGGCCAAAGTGTACTGAACGAAGATGAAGGAATTCATAAAGGCGTATCTTTAAAAGTTAAATTTCATAATCCAGAGCTAGACCCAATTATGATTGTAGCTTTAGAGGGTAGAGATTCTAAAAATGTCTATCTCAGATATGGAAATGTTTTTAGAAAGAACACTTCTTATGTTCAAATGAGAGCTTTCAGACCTTTTACATGGAGATCTTGGAGAATCGCTACCAAGGGGGAACTGGCCAGCTATTGGCCACAGAACTACCCCTTAAAAAAGAACTATGATATTGGTGCAAATGAGTACTCATTAAAGATAGAACCCTATCAAGATGGGTATGCTCTATGGTTTTGGCCAGTTGGTGAAGCCATGCCGAGTGAACCTGTTCATGTTCTAAAAAATAATCAAGCTAAGAAGCTAAGCCTCGCCTCGTGGATATATAGAGGAAAGGCCACTATTTCGGATCTAAATTACTATGATGTCTCAAGTAGTTCTGTAGCTGATACATATGCTCTAGGAAATGATGAGAAAACATTTGTTACTTCAGAAAAATTGATATTTGGGGAAGAGTCAATAGAGACTGTTGTTGACTCTGGTCAAGATGAGCATAACTGCACAAGTTATGATGAATCCTCGAATATTTACAAACTAAGAGGTAACGAAAGAAATTATGCCGTACACTACTCGCATAGAAGTATTCTTTTTAGAGAAAGAGGAACTACTGTATCTTTAAAAGTTTTAGCAAAGAATGCCGAAGGGACACCTTATACAGGTATGACTTTTGGATTACACGGGTCTTCTCGACATGATCCTGTCTATAGAAAATATAGAAGGCATGTCTTACGTTTTTGGGAAAATGATATCTACGCTGAGACATACGGTTCTGGCATCCATGGCTATTCAGGACATAAAGTAGCACCTTACGAAGATAACCAGTGGTATAATGTTGAATACTTTCTTTCTCAGGCCGGAAGCCATCTGACAATTTGGAAAGAAGGAAGTGAAAAACCCTCTAAACCACAATCTGTTTTCTTCCTTAGCGACTGGGATGCAAGATTTGTTACATGGATAAAGAATGGCGAAGGAAATATCAAAGACTTAAAGCTAAATATACCGGATTCTCCTGACTTGAGTCACTATATTCCCACTTATGGAAATGACTTAAACTATATGGGTCCAACTTTTGATCCTGGACAATTTGCTGACGTAGTTAGCGACGGAACTGATCAAAATATAATTGCCAATAAGGACTTAGGAGAAGACCGCTTCGGATGCTTCTATAACTTATCGAGTACTTTCTACGAAGAAAAAGATAATATGTATCTTATAAAGTCAGACAGTGCTCGCTACTGGGATGGCTTTTCTTGTACTAGACCAATAGAAAGAAAGGATTCTGAACCTGTAAAAATTAGTTTTACTACTAGGGATGAGTTAATGGCCGGGTCACGAGTTATTCTTGGTGTAACAGGTTATGGAAACACCTCAAGTGGTGCTTCGAGTGGACACAGAACTTATCGAAGATTAGCCCTTAGGGTCTACCCTCATAACGATACGATTAAGGCAGATATTCAGGCCTATACACCTTATTCAGGTTGGACCTATGGTCAGTCGGTTATACTTAAAAAAGAAACTAAATACGACTTATCTATCCAGGTCGATTTGGAAGATACTAAAATAACCTTAAGTGAAAGTGATTCAAATAGTGACGTACTAGAGAGGTCGATGAAAAGTATTATTGGCGGAGAAGAGGTGTCACAGGCACTAGATTTCACACCATACTTATTTTTAAGATTGAATAAAGACTATTTTCAAATCAACAGCATAGAATATAAAGGGAGTGAGCAGTGAAAAATAACAGATCACAGATTTTAGTGAACCCAAAATTTCAGTATAAGTATGTTGTAATGACTGCAGGCTTTGCGTTCTTTACGTCCTTAGCAATTGGGGCCTTATCTTACTTTGTATTTCGCGATGTGATGGTTACTTTCCTAAACCAATATCATCAACATACACCAGAGCTTATCTCTAATTTGAATGCAACCCTTCAAAGTGCAGGTATTAAGCTGGGGCTAGCACTTGTCTCCTTTGTTGCTGTGATGGGGTATATTGCAGTGAGAGTTACTCATAAAGCATCAGGGCCTATCTATAAGCTTATTAATGTAATTGATGAAATCAAAGAAACAGGTGAATTTGATCGAACTGTGAACTTTCGAGAGTATGATGACTTTAAAGAGTTAGAGGTGTCTTTTAATGAGCTGCTTAAGAGTATTCATGAAAAAGATAATTTAAGAAATTCTAAAAACGCAAGCTAGTAGCGATTTCCTTAGTGATAGGTTACTTCTGTTAAAAATAATTAGGACACAGGAGTAACCTCAAAACTTCCAACTATTTAAAATGACTGTAACTCAGCTAAGATAAAGCTGTAGTCATTGACTTTAGTGACTGCTAAACCTATCTTATATAGGTTCTTTTTTATTAAGTATTACTTAAATGTAAAGAAATAATCACTTTTAAGTTGGTTCAGCTTAACTAGCCATTTAAAGGCACGTTAGAGCTAAGTTTCTCTTTTTTTCCGCATATCTAAGATGTTAGCCAACTTTTTTAGCGCGCAGATATCCTGACTTTGATTGACAAAGCGCAACCAGCAAGCTACTTAAAATCCTCAAGCAAAATTATTACTACTTTTTACGTAGGTAAATAAAAAATTTAATTCTTAAGGGAGGATTAATTATGAAGAACGGATTAATTTTAATTGCAGCTCTTTTATTAGGCTCATGTGCGAGTACTGATAATGGTGTTGATGAGCAAGTTGTATCTATGGAAGAAGCTGCTGCAGAAGCAAAAGCTGCTTACGCTCAGGAAAAAGATGAGTTAGTTAACACTTCTGCTTTCAGACCAGTAAGTAACAACTCAATGAGCATGGACATGAGTGATGAAGCTCCAAGTAATGCTAAAGCAGGTCAGTGTTTTACTAAAGTAATGACTCCTGCAGTTTACAAGTACAGCACTGAAAAAGTTATGGTTCAGCCAGAAATGACTAGCTATAAAACTGTTCCAGCTAAGTACAAGTGGGCAACAAAAACTCTTACTGTAAGTGAAGAAAGTAAGAGATTAGTAGCTGTTCCAGCAACTTACAAAACTGTTACTGAAAAAGTTAAAGTAAGTGATGAGTCTACAACTCTAATGAGTGTTGCTCCTAAGTACGGATTTGTTTCTGAAAAAGTAATGGTTTCTCCAGAGACAGAAGTATGGAAGAGAGGAGAAGGTACTCATGCAAACGAAAACGGTATTCTTTGTAAGGTTAAGGTTCCTGCAAAATACAGAACAATCAAAAAGAAAGTTCTTGTTACTGAAGGAAAAACAGTTGAAAAAGTAATCCCAGCTCAGTACCAAGTTGTTAAGAAGAGAATTGTTGCAACACCTGCTACCTTCAATGAAGTAGTAATTCCTGCAAAAACAAAAACAATCAAAGTTAAAGAGATTGTTGAGCCAGCTAGAAAAGTTGCTTTCTCATCTCCTGCTAAATTTAAGACAATTAAGAAGCAGAAGCTTGTTGAAGCTCCTCAAAGTAAGTGGGCACAAATTCTTTGTAACACAAACGCAACTAGAGGAAATATTTCTCAAGTTCAAAGAGCACTTAAAGCTTCTGGTTACAACCCAGGAAGTTTTGATGGTCGTTTAGGTAAAGATACTGCTGTAGCTATCAAGAAATTTCAAAGTAAAAACAACCTTGCTCAAGGTGGTTTAACTTTAGAAACTCTTAAAGCTCTTAACGTAAACCTATAAGAAGCTATTAATTTTTTTTAAATGAAGGGAGGCTCTAAGCCTCCTTTTTTTTTGCTTAGTTTAGAAGTTTGTGAATAAGTGAACTTTTCTTATAGAGTGTTAGAGGCACTTTGTTTTCAAAAGTAGATTCAGATAAGCATTCTCCATCTGAAACTTGTTCATAAGTGGATGAGATTATCATACCTAAGAAGCTTCCCTCTCTGTTAAAGACTGGGCTTCCTGAGCTTCCTATCGGAGCATACATATTATTATAGGCCAGGTTTCTCTTCTTGCTAAGGTAGAGAGCTCCCCTATTTCCCATCATCGGTACTCCATTGGGAAAACCAAGGCTAACTTGACTGACCGATGCCTTGTCATCTCTTTCAATGATAATTTCTTTTCTATTTGGTTTCTGTTTAAGCTTTAATACAGCAAAGTCCAGCTTGTTCTTGCTATAGCTCGAAGAAAGAACGGTCTGACATTCAAAAATCTCCTTACCTAAAGTAAGTAGATTCTTGCTGTAAAGGGTTTCAGCTTTTCCAGGAAAGGCAGCAGTTTGACTAAAGAAATCCTTTTTATAGTCAAAAACCCAGAAGTAGTCATCACAGCTTTTTTGTAAGTCGGCCTGATCCAGGCAATGTCCTGCTGTGAGGATTCGTGTATCTGAGATGAGTGATCCCGTGCACTTTGCTATTGAGGGCTGCTCTAAAAACTTTTCACCATTACAAAAGTTCTTCTCTGACTTGAGATTCTTATAGGTTAGTAGGTATTTATCTTTTATCTTTGTCTTTATAAACCATTTTTTTGGAATCATCGCAGCTATAGACCTAGAGAGGTCTTCATGCTTTTGTGATAACTCACTAAGATTTACTCTAGTCTCGAACTCAACATCTATTGTTGCTTGCGAAGCTCTGAGGAGACTTAGAAAGACAAAAAAAATTGACAGTGCATTACCCATGTAATGATTATAGCGAGCTCTCAGAATCTCACTTGGAATGGAATTATTTGCCCTTGTTTAACTGCCTTGCGTTATCGGAGAGAGTAAGTATTTAATGCATGGTTGCGTATTACTGGTTACTTAATTAGACAAAGGCAAGGCAATATGAGTAAGGTGAGGATATTACTTGACTAGTACAATCTTAACTTAGGAGAGATTTTATGGACTTAGTTATTCAATTAATTAGTGGTGCAGTTGGCGGAATGGGAGCTGGTAAAGCGATGCCAAAATTTAGCTTAGGTATGCTTGGCAATATTGTAGCTGGTGTTGCTGGTGGTGGTGTTGGAAGTCAACTTCTTTCAAGTGTTATGGGCGGATCTGCAGCTGGAATGGGCGCTGACGCTGGTAGTATGATTACTAGTATTGCTGGAAGTGGTATTGGTGGAAGTATTCTTATGGTTGTAGTTGGCCTTATTAAGAATGCAGTTACAGGACCTAAGAAAGCAAGTTAATCAAATTTATACAATCAAGAGAAGTGCCATATTGGTACTTCTCTTGATTTTTTACATAGAGGCCATTTAAACGGCCATTATTTTCTTCTAATACCCTTCACGTTAAGCCTTAATCCAATTCTCTACTCTTTAGTATCGAACTAAATTCACTATTAAGTGTTGATTGACCAAAATTACAATGAGGTTAGAATATAAAAGTATGGAAATCTATAGCTGGTGAGTTGTCGTGAGAAGTTACTTCAAAATTGATGATGGTAAAGATAGGCACTATGGATTAGATCTTATCCGAGTATTGGCGATAGTTTCTGTGATCCTCTATCACTACCCTCGAAATGCTGAGAACTTAATTCTTAGAGCTTTAAGCCATTATGGAAATTTGGGTGTCGATATATTCTTCGTCTTGAGTGGCTTTCTTATCGGTGGACAAGTCTTCTCTCGTTTAGCAAATGATAAGAACTTCAACATCTCGGATTTTTTTTCAAGGAGATTCTATAGAACCCTTCCTCTGTACTTCTTTGTTTTGCTCATTCATATCTTCTTGAATGGCGCAGATAAATACGATTGGAGATTTCTATTCTTTCTACAAAATATTGGGGGATTATATTACTTCACGCATTCTTGGTCATTGTGCGTAGAAGAACACTTCTATCTATTATTCCCATTAGTCATCTATCTTTTGCAAAAATTTAAAAAATTAGACTCCTACTTATTGCTGATAGGAGTTCTGATCATTGGAACTATTCTATTAAGATATCTTATTTGGTCAGAATATAGGCCTGATTTAATTTATAATACAAACTACTCAAAAGGATTCGATGTCTATTTTAAATATATATTCTTTCCTACCTATAATAGACTAGACGGGATAGCGATTGGGACAGCTATTGCTTATATTAGATTTTTTCGCCCCTTACTGTGGGGTAAGATGAACAAGAAATCAAACTTCTTTCTTGTGTTCTCTATTATTCTCTTTGTACTGGTATCTCTTTTTTCGTGGAAACGGGTATATTTCTTTGCAAGTACTTACTCTTTTTCTGGGTATGCTTTAAGCTTTGGAGCTTTATTGATTTCTGTATTTTCTGAAAGATCTCTATTATCAAAAATTCGTATCCCTTATATAACTCAATTCAGTATTTTGAGTTATTCACTTTATTTATCTCACGGTTTTGCTATCAGCATATTATTGAAGGCCGTAAATCAGACAACTCTCGCAGGTAGTCTCTGGCCTGTGTGGGTTCTTATTTTTCCGCTTAGCTTTGCTATAGCTTATCTATTCTATATATTTGTAGAGAAACCTTTTTTGAAAATTAGAGATAGGAATAAGCAGTAACGATATATTTTTAGATTTGCATAAGGGAAATCTCTCTAGGTTGAGTAGGCAGAAGTATTTATGATTGACTCGCGCGGCAAGTCATTGAACTGCCCAAGATATATACCGCTATTGGAAAGGAATTCAAGCAGCACGCCTAGCGGCGCGTTCCTTGAATCTTAGTACCATCCGGGTATTCAAGCCTTTTAGTGAGTTTTCAATACTTGAAAACTCAAACAGGAGGACTCTATCTTCTTGAGTTTTATTTGGTTTCCCCTGTCTTAATGGCTACAATTAATTCCAATGGAATTTATAAAGTATTTGAGCTTATTCTTCTTGCCCTCAAGGTCCCGCTCAAGACAAGTCTATACTTTGTTGGGCGAGGATAATAACTTAGGTGATAAAACTAGATTTATTAATTTAGGTTACTGGAAGAAGGCAGCGACTTATGATGAAGCTGCAAAAGACCTTGCTCTTGAAGTTGGAAAAGCAGCAAAATTTAAACCTAATGATATTGTATTAGATGTAGGCTGCGGCTTTGGCGAACAAGATAAGCTTTGGATGGACCTTTATGAAGTTAAAGAGATTCAAGCTATTAATATAACTCCAATCCATATTGAAAAGGCCATATCTGCGAATGTGCACGATAATATAAAATTCAGAGTTGCATCGGCAACTGATCTCCCCTACAGCAATTCCTCTTTTGATAAAGTGATAGCTTTAGAGTCTGCGTTTCATTTTGATACCCGAGAAGTTTTTTTTTACCAGGCTTATAGGGTTATGAGATCTGACGGAATGTTAGTGCTCGCTGATGTGATTCCTAAGAAGACGCCAAAAAAATTCATTGAGAAATTCAAGTTTTGGTTTGGAGGAGGGCTGTGGCAAGTACCACAGGAAAATAATTACGATTTTAAAACATATAAAGAAAAGCTAGAGCAGGCCGGTTTCAGTGAGGTTGAGGTTAATGATATATCAGAGTATGTTTGGTCGCCTTTTAAAGAATTTGCAATGAAAAGAGTTAAAGATCCAGAAATTAAAGAAAGAGTGCATCCTATACTTAGAAAGATTTGGGGTACGTCTCACCCTGGCGTTGATGAACTTCGTTATATTATTGTAACTGCTATTAAAAAGTAAAACGAGTTGACTACTTAATTTAGCGTTCACTATTTAAGTAAAAGCTGGATAAATGTCTAGTTTTTAGTAATATTCTCCTAGAATAACTTAAATTTAGAATAAAAAAAATTAAGGAAGTTTCTAATATATTGAGTAGAATTATACTTAAAAAGGAAAAGTATGGACTTTAGAATCAGGCGAATAGTATTACTGCTTGCCATTTTTATTACAGGTTTATGCTCATTGGGTTACCAAACGGTATGGCAAAAGTACTTATCCGTTTTAGTCGGAAGTGAAGCTAGGTCGACTACAATCATTGTTGCAATTTTTCTCTTAGGTCTTGCTCTTGGTTATTTCATATTTGGACGTTATAGCGAAACTATAAAGAGCCGAAAAAAACTTCTTAAGAACTATGGCTTTATTGAATTGGCGACCGGGGCATATGCCATTTTCTTTCCTACAATTTTTGATCTAGTGTTCAACTCCCCAATTGCTCAATATAATAATTTATTCTTGCACATTTTTCTTACATTTCTGCTACTGATTTTTCCTACCATTTTAATGGGCGCGACAATTCCCATTATGACTGCTGTATTGCCGGAGAAGAGTGAAGACATAAACGCTGTTCATTCATTTATTTATGGACTAAACACTTTGGGGGCCTTTCTTGGTGTAATTGTCACTGCGGGGTACTTGATTAACCATTTTGGTTTTGATCTTACGATTATAAATTTAGGTTTTTTAAATGTCTTAGTTTCACTGGTTTATATTGGAAATAATCTAAGTGGAGATGTTAATGAAAAAGACTCTATTGAAATCGTTAAGAACAACTTCTCTTCAGTCGCCATTTATTGGCTTGCCTTAGTCGTTGGAGCAGTCTCAATTTGTCTAGAGATGCTTTGGATTAGAATAACCGGCTTAACGATCGGTAGTGGATATTTTGTGTTTGGCTTAATTCTATCCATATATATATTAGGTATTGGTTTAGGGTCTCTAACTCTCAAGGATTTATCTGCTGTTGGATTTCGCAAGCTCTTAGTGAAAACATGTTTGTTTATTGCTCTCCCTTTCTTTTGTGTGCCCTACCTTCCGCTAGTGGTTTCTAATTTAAGAGTTTTATTCATAAAGCATAGTGTAGCATTCTATTTTTTTCATATGCTTACTTACATACTCTTCTCACTTATATTAGTCCCCGGGGTGTTCTATTTAGGGAGAATACTTCCGTATGCATTTTCTATGATAGACAAGGATGAAAATGATTACAGCTTTAAGTGTGGGGTTGTCTACTTCCTTAATACGATAGGTACATTTCTTGGTGCTGTAATATTTGGCTATATTCTTTTTTATGTATTCCAAGTGGAGCAGATTTATAGGTTGTGTCTATCTCTGCTCTTCTTAACATTTTCCTACTTTCTTTATAAAGAGAAGAACTTTAAGAGTTTAGGAATAGTCGGTATTACACTAATTTTTGTCTATATATTACCTTTTTCTCGCATGTTTCATGAGGTTGGTCTTTTTAGGGAAAGGGAACCAACTGATGTTCATTTTAAAAATATTTTTAAAGCTACTAATCAAAAAGAGGATAGAGATGTCCTCTTTTTTGAAGATGGTCCTAATACAACAGTAACTGTGGGTTATAGTGAGGAAGATAAAAGTAAAGTAGTAATGGTTAACGGTAAGTCTGATGGAAATACCCGAGGAGACTACTCAACAACGGCTCTCGTTGCTCTCTTACCCTATGCACAGGTTTCCGGTAACGATTTAGATGCTGCTGTGGTGGGAATTGGCACAGGCATAACACCAGGTATACTTTCTGCTTTACCTAGGATTAAGAGTGTAGACGTTCTAGAAATATCAAATGCAATTATAAAAACATTAGACATTCTTGCACCCGAAAATCTTAATTTTCATAAGAGCAAAAAAGTTCAAATTTATAACCGAGATGCTTTCCAATTTTTCAAAATAAATAAAAATAAGAATTATGAGATAATAATTAGCGAGCCAAGCAATCCATGGGTTTGGGGTGTTGAGAATCTCTATACTAATTATTTCTATTCTTTAGCTAAGAGGAGAATGGCTAAGAATGGCGTTTTTGTGCAGTGGCTTCATACATATTCATCAAGTGATGAAATGTTTATTTCAATTATAAAGAATTTAAAGAGTAGTTTTAAGTATATAAACCTCTATCATACTCTGCCTGGAGATATCGCGCTGGTTGCAAGTGATAATTTAGAATCAGTTAAAATAAATGAACAAAGGGGAGACGAGTTCTTTGCTAAGATTTTAAGCACACTGAATCTTCAGAAAGTTGAGCAGTTAGAATATCTTAACGTTTACAACCATAGAGAAATTGATGCAATTGTCTCTACTAATGAAACTTTTGAGCATAAAATATTCGCCCCATTACTATCGTATAAAGGTTATAAAGAATTCTTTTTAGGAAATAAGGCAGTCGTTAGTAGATTCTTGAATCCATACTACTCAAGAATAATTAATGCCAAGCATGAAGAATTCTTTAAAAAAGGTGCTTTCGATTATATTAAAAATTTATCTTGCTCAAAGAATTCTCAAGAAAAGTTAGTGAAATATAATCTACCCTGTATCGTTTTAAGAAAAGTGTACAGTGAGGCCATAAAGCTTTATGACAATGGAAACTTAGAGGAGAGGCTCATGGCTTATTCTATTTTAAGAAAAGAAAAAGTCATTAAAATGGATGAGAGCTTTTTAGAAGAAGCATATCAAGCTCAGCAAGCCTTAGTTACAAATGATAGTAGAAAGGCTCAGAAAATTTTCAGTTTAATAATTGGAGAGCTAAATAAGGAAGGTCTTTTTGCAAAGTCGAGTAGTTTAATTTTGAAGGAGGAGGCCCTAGGTAACATACCGAAAGAGATATCATCAATAATGCTTGGCGAAATTAAAAGGATTAAGGAAAGTATTGGAAAGCTAACCTTAAAACATTAGCAGATGATATTGACAAAGCGCAAGGCAGCTACTAAATTCTGTCCAGTCTTAATGCGCACCCTTGGCTCAGCTGGATAGAGCATCTGACTACGAATCAGAAGGTCGGGCGTTCGAATCGCTCAGGGTGCGCCACTTCACAAATTGTATTTTAAAGAACAGCTGTCTAGTCTTTTAGTCTATAATAGTCCTATGAAACTTAGCTTAAATAAACTGAAATTAAGGCAAGAGATTGACCGATTTGAAGCGCTTCATTGGGGTGTATTCTTCTTTCTTTTACTCGGAGGACTTTATCAAAGTATCTCTCATGGAGGATGGCTCACCTTTCTTATCCAAGCCACTTTCTTACTCTTTTTCTTCTTCTTTTTAAGAAAGCTACTTCGCGGCCTCTATTATTCCTATTGGACATTCACTGGTTTTCTTGGAGTTTTTATAATTGTTCAGATTTCTCAAGCGAGTTTCTGGGAGTTTTCCTTTTTCTCCTATTTAACTTCTCTAGCTTTACTAGTAAGTGAAGCTTATCTTTTGTGGAGTCCTATCTTCTACCCAATTGTTAGTTGGTGGGAATATGACTTTCGCTATAGAGATGACTTAAAAGTAAGGGTGTCAGTTGATGACATTACCTTTGATGGCAGGTTAACAGATCTGAGACGGGATGCAGGTTGTGTTGCTATTTTTAAAGAGCTGGAGATAGGAAAAGAAATAATTATTGAGCCCCTTCATACTTTTAAAGAAGTGTCCTTTAAAGCTGAAATAATGTCTAAGAGGCAATATAGTTTAGGCCGGCCCCATAATTATGGAGTAAAATTTCAAACTGAAAATAATAAAGCACTTTTTGATAAATTTTGTATTTTTTGGAAGAAAGAGCGTAAAGAAAAATTAAGTAAAAAGTTTAAAAATGAATAGACTTAGAGATATTGAATGGGCCATGGGTGAAGCGCTTAAGGAAGCGGAAAAAGCCGCTAGGCTCGATGAGGTACCAGTTGGCGCCTGTATCCTTGATGAGGCTGGTAAAGTTGTAAGCCTAGCTCATAATAGAAAAGAAGAGAATAGTGACCCTTGCGGTCACGCAGAAATACTGGCCATTAGAGAAGCTTGCCAGAAGAATGGAAATTGGAGGCTTAATGGGCATAGTCTTGTTGTCACATTAGAGCCTTGTATAATGTGTATGGGTGCCATTTGGCAAAGCCGCGTGTCTAAAGTTTTCTTCGGAGCCTATGATATAAAAGGTGGAGCTCTTAGCCTAAATTATAATTTTCAAAATGATGAAAGACTCAATCATGCCTTTAGTGTCGTTGGAGGAGTGAAGCATTTTGAATGTTCTAAAGTTTTGAGTAGTTTTTTTAAAATCAAACGCAAAGCATATAAATTCAAGGCCTCTCATAAATAGACACTGGCCAATACTTCATGTTAAATATTATATTCTAAAAGATGCGGAGGATTGGCCGAGTGGTCTAAGGCGCACGCTTGGAAAGCGTGTAAAGGGCAACCTTTCGAGAGTTCGAATCTCTTGTCCTCCGCCACCTCTCGCAGCAAAAAGCCGCCAAAGCGGCATTTTGATGCGAAGAGGAATGTGATTGAAGGTGACTCCCCCATCCCGCAGCAAAAGCTGCCAAAGCAGCTATTTGAAGCGGAGATGTATGTGACAGAAGACGACTCCCTCAGTCGTCTGAGCAGAAGCACGAAAACACC
Organism: uncultured Bacteriovoracaceae bacterium; assembly: GCA_937930825.1. GTDB lineage: Bacteria > Bdellovibrionota > Bacteriovoracia > Bacteriovoracales > Bacteriovoracaceae. The sequence continues at coordinate 14,151 of CALHBL010000147.1, read as the reverse complement.
AAAACCCCAAATTGAATGACCTCGCAGCCTTACAAAGCAGAATCGCCAAAGCAGCTATTTGAAGCGGAGATGTATGTGACAGAAGACGACTCCCTCAGTCGTCTGAGCAGAAGCACGAAAACCCCAAATTGAATGACCTAGCAGCCTTACAAAGCAGAGTAACCCTACGCAATATTTCAAGAAAATATCAAACTCTTTCGATCCAGATACCCAATCATTCCCCAAACGCCAACAAGGAAGAAACTGCACCCTTCAAATTACGCCACGCCGCGCTACAATATCAATATGAAATACCTTCAAATACTTTGCTTATTCACATTAGTTTCCTGCTTACCAGAAGCCACAGAAAGTGAAGGAAACTCTATAGCCTGCTCATTAACAGGCAGCGAAGACTCCATGGCCCTAAAAATCAGTACCGAACAGGGTTTTACCCTACCCCAAAATATAACTATTGCTTTCGATGTTAACGGAACGCTAATAACACTAGATGAATGCTCAAATAATAGCTTGAATGACTCTTCCCTCTTTATAGACAGAGAAAACTCAGTAATTGCAGCTAGATTCATACTTGAAAAGAATTCAGCAATACGAGATTTTTACTTCCCCAATGATTCTGACAACCCAATTGTAGACACCGCAGCATTTAAAGTATTCAAGAGGGCCAACTGCTCATCCTCTCTAGAGCTTGTAAGCGACAGACCTAATAATGTTGTAACTTGGTTGCCTGAATTCGCAAATGGTCAAAATTGCAAGAAAACCAGCAACACTGGTTTATCCTCTTTTAAACTGATTCCTTAATATTGACAGTACCGGCCTTCATCCCCTATATTTGGCACCGGTAGTCAGGTCTTAACAATCGTTTTCTGGGTAAACTCCGCCAGGTCCGGAAGGAAGCAACGGTAACCAAAGAGATGGTGTGTTAGGTGCTTGGCTGCCACCTTCAAATTGCCGCTTAGATATTCAACTGCTATATTATCCCATTCTCACAAACTAATAGATTACGGTGAATTAATGGCTTATCAGGTCCTCTCTCGCAAGTGGAGACCCAAAAAATTTCAAGAAGTTGTAGGCCAAGAACATATCACGCGTTCTTTGCAGAATGCGATTATAAACGAACGACTTGGTCATGCTTATATTCTTACAGGTACACGGGGGATTGGAAAAACTTCAGTTGCTCGTCTATTTGCAAAAAGTCTTCGCTGCCTTAACCGCAAGGAAGATGCTAACAGCTGTAATGAATGTAAAGCCTGTATAGAGTTTGATACTAGCAGCCCAATGAATGTATTTGAAATAGATGGTGCTTCTAATAATAGTGTCGATGATATCCGTGACTTGATTGGAAGTATTCAAACACTTCCAACTTTTGGAACTTACAAAGTTTATATTATTGATGAAGTTCACATGCTTTCTACGAATGCCTTCAATGCTCTTTTGAAAACACTTGAAGAACCACCAGCTCACGTAGTTTTTTTACTTGCTACTACAGAGCCTGAAAAATTACTCAATACTGTTCTTTCCAGATGTCAGAGATTTGATTTTAGAAATGCTTCAGTGGATTTGCTATCTTCCCATTTAGAAGAGATTGCTGAGAAAGAAGGCATCAAGTTTGAAAGCCCTTTCCTTGTAAAAACGTTAGCAGCTCAAGGCCAGGGCTCATTTAGAGATACTTTATCACTCCTTGATCAAGTTCTTAGCTTTAGTGAAGAACAGCTTATAACCGAAAGAACTTTGACGACGGCCCTGGGGCTAGCAAGAATTTCTTCGATTAGGAATTTAGTAAAGTCAGTTCTTCTTTATGACTCAGCGGGCGTTAGTCGCTCTTACTTTGAAATGTTGAAAGAAAATGTAGGGGTCGAAAATATATCTCGATCACTCATCGATTTTCTATATGAAGTCATTCAAAATATTGATGAGCTTGATAAATTAAACTTTGAGCCCAGTAGTGTTGAACTATTTAAGAAGATGAAAGTGGACGAAGTCTTTTGGTTATATGAATCTATGGTAAGGGATCTTACCTGGGCAATAGAATCCTTAAATAGTGAAAAAACTGTTGAGATAGTTCTGCTGAAACATGCCAAAAGAAATCAGATATTAGCGGGAAGTGGTCTTGAGCTTTCGAGCCCTGAGCAAAAAAAAAAAAGTGAAATAGATACGAATTTTGTAGCTATTGAAGAGAGTTTAGCTCCGATAAAAAAGAATAGTATATCCCCAGAAGAAATAAAAAAAGAAGAAATTAAAAAAGAAGATTTCAAGATAGAGCAACCGCTTATTAGTGAAGTCTCAGGGCCTGAAACGAAGGCAGTAGAAGCTAGAGACTGGGCATCTTTTGAAGATTTTTTTAAGAATGAATATCCCGCAATATATGCTGAGCTTGAGCAAGGCAATGTAATTGAGAACTTAGTGCTTAAGGAAGAACAGGCTACAGTCACCTATGGATTCTCAGGGAGTGCAGTACTTTTCTATGAGCATTTGAAGGAAAATGAAGGGGCCCTTAAGGTTGAAGAAAGCATGAAAAATTTCTTTAATGTTGAAAGAGCAACTCTTCACCTCGTAAGTTTAGATAAGGAAGAAGCTAAGGAAAAAAACTTTCAGTCAAAATCGGAAATTCGAGAAAAGGAAATTGAGCAGGGCCTCGAAGATACTCGTGTGGCCATTAGGAATCACCCTGTAATTATAGAAGCCGAAAAAATATTTAATTCTAAGATAGATAAAATAAAAATAAATGAGGAGTAAGAGATGTCAAAAAATATGAATGGATTAATGAAGCAAGCACAGCAAATGCAGCAAAAAATGGCGACCCTTCAAAAAGAACTTGAATCAAGAGAGCTTGAAACTTCAAGTGGTGGAGGAATGATAAAAATTAAGATAACTGGAAAACAAGAGATTGTTAGTATTACAATAGATCCAGAATGTGTTGATCCGACTGATGTAGAAACATTACAGGAATTAGTTCTGACAGGAGTTAATCAGGCAGTTAAGGAGTCACAAGATATGGTTCAAAAAGCAATGTCTAAGGTAACAGGTGGACTGAATATTCCGGGTCTTTTTTAAGTAGAAAGTATGGAATTACCTGACTCGTTAAAATTAGCTGTTTCGCAGCTTACAAAAATCCCAGGTGTTGGTGAGAAGACAGCTCTACGTCAAATCCTTACGATTTGTAGGTGGAACCCTGAAGAGTTAGATGTATTGGGAAAGAGTTTATCTCAATTGTCTGGCCTAAAGAGCTGTACTCAGTGTGGGTTCTACTGTGATGAGAACTTGTGTCAGGTGTGTAAAGAAGAAGGGAGAAATAATACTGGAATAGTATGTGTCGTAGAGTCTGTTACTGACTTTATCGCAATAGAGAGAAGTGAAACATTTAAGGGGACATATCATATCTTAGGTGGAGTTCTAAATCCTCTATTGGGGATTGGACCAGATGAATTGAAAATTCCTCAATTTGTTGAGAGGGTTAAAAGAAAAGGTATCAATGAACTCATTCTTGCCGTTAATCCGTCAGTTGAAGGGGATGCAACTTGCTCGTATATACATCAGGAAGTGCCAGAGAGTGTGGAAGTAGAAAGGATCGGCTTTGGTATACCGATGGGAGGGAATTTGGAATATTTAGACTCAATGACTATTTCTAAAGCTTTAGAAAATAAAAAGAGATTGAACAAATGAGTGTAGAAAAGAAATTGATTGAGAAAATTAAAAGTTTTAGTCATATAGATCTACTCGAAAGTATTAGTATCTTAGCGCTTTCTGTAGAAGGCCAAGTTTTAGGGCACTTAGGTAAGAAGCTAAGTCATAATAAGATGCAGTCAATGGGAGCTCTATTAGTAGGCTTATGGCAAGCTTCCGATACTTTAACTGACTTAATAGAGAATAAAGATGATGAAGATTTAAAGCTGAGCTTTCAAAGCTCAAGCTCTGGATATTATCTCTTGTCTCCTGGTCATAATAATCCAAAAGTTTTTTGGGCTTTTATATTTGAAGGAGTTATTAATCCCGGAAAAATAAAAGTTCTTTCACAAAAATTAAGAGACCATATGGATGAAGTGGTTTATCTTTCAGGAAATGCGGGAAATGAGAGTGTTGAGCTCTTTAATAATGTAACTGACGAGGAAATGGATAAACTATTTTCTTTTGCTGGGGTTTAGTAGATGTCTTTTGTTAATCACAATAAAAAAGAAGTTAATTGTAAAATTGTCTATTATGGTCCTGGCCTTGGTGGTAAGACCACAAATATACAGCATGTTTATAAGAAAACAGCAGGAGAAGCTAAAGGTAATATGATTAAGCTTAATACTGAAAATGAAAGGACTTTGTTCTTTGACTTTCTACCTTTGGAGCTTGGAGAGATTAGAGGATATAAAACTCGTTTCCACCTCTACACAGTTCCGGGACAAGTTTTCTATGAAGCCAGTCGTAAACTAGTATTAAGGGCAGTTGATGGTTTAGTCTTTGTTGCTGATTCACAATTAGAAAAAATGGAAGCTAATATTGAAAGCTTGCAAGGCTTAGAGAAAAACCTTGCAGACCAGGGCTATGATATCTCTAAAATCCCCCTTGTCTTTCAATGGAATAAAAGAGATTTACCCAATGTATCTGCTCCTGAAGATTTAGAACGGAGACTCAATAAGTGGGGCGCTCCCAGTTTTTGTGCAAATGCAGTTGATGGTGAAGGAGTTTTTGAAACTTTGAAAGAAGTATCTAAGCTGGTCTTAATGAATCTTAAGGGCGGCTTAGTTGAGTAAGCCTAGGTAATTTAAGGTTACGATATGAGCTTCTATTAATGCTTCCTGAATGTAGTCTGAACTTCTTGTTCCTACAAGATGATGGCCTTCCATGATACCTAAATTTAAACCTTGGAAATAATCAGGGTAAAGGGCTTTTTCTACATCGACTATCCCATCATTTAATGACTTAGATTGAAAAAAAAGTTTTGTTAAAATCATCCAAATATGGCTATCAATCCATTTAGACTCTAGAGCAAGAGCAGTATAGAACATATTCTTTGGCAGAAAGGAATAGTTTTCACTGAACCAATGTTCTTGAAACTCACTACTAAGACTTTTTTGAAAGTCTTTTAAAAGAAGATCGAAATGCTTATCTAATAATTTATAGAAAGGATTATTTCTCAAATGATGAATATGATTGATTAACTTTAGTAGCTTATGATTGACTCTCTCACTTCCAAGGAGTGGTGTTGCAACAGTAGAGAGACCAGCTATTTTAGTTTCAAACTCATGACCATATTCTTTTAGAAAATGGAGGAAATCGATTCCGCCTTTAGAAAAAGCGAAGGCCCAAACTTTTTGCTCACTATCTTCATCTTCGAGTAAGCCTTTAAGGTGTTCTTTAATTAGCTCTGAGTTTTGGTGAGTTGATTTAGTTCCTGATGTAGGACAGAAATCAAAATTGATACCGTAAGTGTCTCTTATATACCTTGCACCTCTTTCAAATGCCGGAGTAGAGAAAATCTCATTAAGTACTCCTGATATTAGTAGAACTGAGCTTTTGATTTCAGGTACACGGGAGATGCTTTGATAATCTTTCTCAAGGTGAGAAACCTCAAAATCATAGAAAACAGCTTCAAAGATATCAGCATAAGCCGCTTTCTTATAGCTGATTGACTTTTTTTCTCGAACTCGTTTTAAGATATACTGAGTAGATTCCTTATTTAGAAATACTTTCTTTTCAATAAAGCTAGGTTCTATAGGCTTGAGAAGCCTAGCGCTTGATTTTGAGATCCACGTCGCTGAACTTAGAATGCTTCTGCTTAAGTGTAGGGATGATTTTAAACCTGGGCTTGTAAAAGAGTTTCTAAGTTTAGCGCTAATATCATTGGCCGATAACCTAGTCGCAGTTGAGAGAACTTCAGCTCTTTTCTTCTTCCTTTTAATGAAATCCATTAAGTGGGTTTTCTTGCTCAAGTGGCCTTCCAAAGATATAGTCTTAGACGTAAATTATTTATAATCAGACTTAATTATACGGGATAAAGCATGACTGTTCAAAATAAAGCAATAGGAATAATTGGTGGAAGCGGTGTTTATAATATCGATGGAATTGAATTAGTTAAAGAGCATTCAATTGATACACCTTTTGGACAACCTAGCTCCCCTGTTGTAGAAGCCAGACTAAATGGTGTGAATTTTTTCTTTATTCCAAGACATGGAAAAGCTCATGACCTTCTTCCTAGTGAGGTTAACTACAGAGCAAATATATTTGCTCTGAAGTTACTTGGTGTAGAATATGTTATTTCAGTATCGGCCGTGGGAAGTTTGAAGGAAGAGCTCCCTCCTACAACATTTGTACTAGTCGATCAGTTTATTGACTGGACTAAAGGCCGTCGAGAAAGAAGCTTCTTTGGTGATGGTATAGTTGCCCATGTTAGTAACGCTAATCCAATTAATAAAAAACTTCAGTCAATACTTACTCATTCCTGTAAGGAAGCATCTGTTAAATATAGTGAAAACGGAATATATATTTGCATTGAAGGACCACAGTTCTCGACTCGTGCTGAGTCTAACTTATATAAAGGAATGGGCGCTTCTGTTATTGGGATGACTAATGTTCCAGAAGCTTTTTTAGCAAAAGAAGCTGGTATGGCCTATGCCACTATTGCCATGGTTACTGACTTTGATGCTTGGAAGGATGAGCACTGTACTATAGATGAAATTTTAAAAGTAATGGCAGAGAATAATAAAAATGCTCAAGGAGTAATTAAAATTGCTCTAGCGAATCTCAACAGTGATAAGTTCGATGTTGAAAAAGAAAATAGAATTGGAGTTATGACTCCAGAGGAAAAGTGGACTCCCTCCCAGAAAGAAATAATGTCTACACTCCTAGCTTAGTATGAATGAAGCAAAGTATGGTGAACATTATAGTGTTTTAAAAAAAGAAATAATGGAACTTTTCGATCTTCATAAGATTGTAGAGGATTCGCAAGAGGTTTATGGTGATTTAACTTTTGGAGCCGGTGGTCACTCTTGTGCTATTCTAGAAAATTTTCCTAAGGCGTTCCTCCATGCTTTTGATCAGGATAAAGAAGCATTAGCAAATGGAATTGAGCGACTTGAAGCTGGCTCTTACTCAAGTAGGGCAAAAATCCATCATAGTAACTTCGAAAATTTTTCTACAGTGATAGACGAAGGGCTTCTCTTTAATGGTGTTCTTCTTGATGCAGGTGTCAGTTCTCATCAATTCGATAGTGGAGGGAGAGGTTTCTCTTTTCGCTTTGATGCTCATTTAGATATGAGGATGAATAATGACGAATCTATTAAGCCAGCCTCGCATTATATAAATACATTAAGCGAAGCTGAACTCTTGAAAATATTTAGAGAGTATGGTGAAGAAAAATTCTCTAATAATATTGTAAGGAGCATTTTGGAGAGAAGGGAAGTATCTCCAATAACTAAAACAAAAGAGCTTGAAGACATTTGCTTTCACAGTTATCCGAAGAAGCTTCGTCATGGAAAAATACACCCTGCAACAAAATCTTTCCAAGCTTTGCGGATACATGTGAATAGAGAATTAGATGTCTTAACCAATGTGATTGGTCAGGTAATCCCAAGACTCAAAGTAGGTGGTATTTTTGCGATTATATCTTTTCACTCTCTTGAAGACCGTATCGTTAAGCATCGATTTAGGGATTTATTAAGTGGTGATATACCGATTGAGATATTAACTAAAAAGCCCTTGTTACCAAGTAAAGAAGAAATTTTTGAAAATTCTCGATCAAGAAGTGCTAAACTTAGAGTAGTTAAGAGGTTAGAGGAATGGCCCCGTAAGAATAAATATCGCTAGGACTGAGGAGATATTAAATGGCAACTACTAGAAGAGTAAAAAAAATGACACCTTTTAAAGGCCTAAAGACTTTCATTTTTTCAAATCAAGTTTTTCCCTTTGTTCTTACTTTCTTTGTTTTAGGGCTACTGTTCGTTTTATTTAGGATGAAAGGAGTAGAACTAGATTATAAAATAACATCTGTGAATAAAGATATTCAGAGAGTCACTTTAGATAATAAAGAATTAAAAGCTAAAAAAGCACGCCTCCTGTCAGTTAAAAGGCTTAGGAAAATGGCGAATAAGTATGATTTAAAACAACCAAAGCAGAACCAAATAATTGTATTACCAAAATAATGGATAAAAACCTTAAACATAAGCTCCTCTTTTTATTTTTGTGCTTTTTGAGCGCCTTTGCTTTAATTATTGGAAAAGCTTTAAAAGTACAATTAATTGATCGTTCAGATTTAATAGCTCGATCTAAGAGTCAAATTTTTAGGGAAATCACTGTATATCCAAAAAGAGGCAGCATCTATGATCGCAATGGGCAACCTCTTGCACTAAATATTCAGACCTATTCAATTTTTACGATCCCTAAGAATTTAAAGAATAAGAGAAGGGCCTTTAAGAGTCTTTCAAAAGCAGTACCTAGTTTGACTCAGAATGTACTTCAAAAGAGGACAAAGGGGCGCCAAAGATATACTTGGCTTGCGCGCAAAATTCAATTAACTAAAGAACAAGTCAGTAAAGTAAAGGCCATAACTGGAATCTATATTGATTCTGTTCCAAAGCGTCTTTATCCTAATCATGAAATTGCATCACAGGTTTTAGGTTTTGTTGGCATTGATAACGCAGGATTAGCGGGGATAGAATATCTTTTTAACGATGAACTAAAGGGTAAGCCAAAAGTTGTTAAGTATGTAAAAGATGCTAAAGGGAGACCTATAAAGTTTGAATCACAAGACGTAGGTTCAGAGGCAAGAGATATTACCCTTTCAATAGATAAGGATTTACAAGCTGCTGCAGAAAGATTTTTAAAAGAAAGTATCTTAGAGCATGAAGCCGATAGTGGAGGCTTTGGTGTTATGGATGCCCGTTCTGGTGAAATTCTTGCAATTGGAAACTACCCTACTTTCGATCCTAATAGACCTAGAAACAGTATTCAGAAAACTAAGAAACTCTCTTTTGCGACAGACCCCTTTGAGCCAGGGTCGACTTTTAAGACCTTTACAGTTGTATCTGGATTTGAAAATAAAATTGCCAATTCAGGAACAAGCTATTACTGCGAAAGGGGTAGGCTTAAGGTTGATGGGCACATCATCTCTGAGGCAGAATCCAAGAAGAAATTTGAATGGTTGAGTGTTGAAGAAATACTTCGCTATAGCTCTAATATTGGAACGACTAAACTTGCCTTCGATCTAACCTTTCCGAAATTGAAGAAAACAATTTTAAAATTTGGCTTTGGAGAAAAAACAGGGATAGAAGTTCCGGGAGAATCTAGAGGTATCTTTACAGATAAGGAAAATGTAGCACCTTTAAGTTTGTCGAATATTAGCTTTGGTCAAGGCGTAGCAACTACTGGTGTCCAGATGCTTGCCGCGTACTCTGTGATTGCTAATAAAGGTCTCTATATCAAACCTACTCTTATTAAAGGTGGAAATGATTCAGAAAAACCAATACCTTTGATCTCAGAAAAGCTTGCACTTGCTGTTGAGGATATTCTTGTAGGCGCAGTTGAAAATGGTACAGGATCGAATGCTAGAGTGGAAATGTTTCGGATAGCAGGTAAGACAAGTACTGCGCAAAGAGTTGCTCCTGAAGGAGGCTATCGAGGTTACGTTGGAGGCTTTATCGGTTTTCCTACTAAGGTAAAAAGTCCCTTTGTTGTATATGCTTACTTAGAGAATCCAAAAGGGCGGCACTACTACGGAAATATAGTTGCTGGTCCAGTGTTTAAGAAAATAACTAAATACCTACTCTATAAAAATAAAGATTTTGATAACCTTTCACATAGTAAAGGGGCTACCTCTGAAAAAATAGATATTGTAAAAGTTAAGCACTCTTCGACACGCTTTACGTCTTCTACTACGGTCCCTGACTTTATAGGTTTGGATAAACGTTCAAGTACTAAACTTTGTGAAAGAATAGGGCTTAAGGTAAAACATAGGGGAATTGGTGTTGTTAGTAGGCAATCTATAGTTGAAGGAGCATCTGTTAAAAACTACAAAATTATTACTCTAGACTATAAAGCACCGACATATGATTAAGAATACTTTTCCAAATGCATTTATTTGTAATGACTTTGAGCCAACAGGAATAAGTAATGTTATTCAAGCTGCTGATGATGGTGAAATTCTCTATATTCGAGCGAGAACAAAGTCTCAATTGGACAGTTTAATAAATAAAAACCTTAAAGAATCTTTTTATGGATTAATAGTTTCCCCTTTTAAACCAGAAAAAAAGAACTTGAATTATTGCTTACTTTCACTGGATGAGATGCAGCTTTCTGAAAGTCGCTTGATTGAGGAATTTTACCCCGTTGGAGATCTAGAGACTAAATTTATCGGAATTACTGGGACTAACGGCAAAACAAGCTCTTGTTGGTACTGCATGGAAGTTGCGAAGCTAGTAAATATCCGTGTCCTCTATATGGGAACAATTGGTGTATTTATCGCAGGTCAAAAAAAAGAAGATAAAATTTTGACAACAACTCCAAGCCTTTTAACTCTTAGAAAGCTACAGCATAAATATGCCAAAGATATAGATATCATTGCATTAGAGGTCAGCTCCCACGCACTAGAACAAGGCCGACTGAATGGGATTAGATTCGACGTTGTTGGCTGGACAAACTTCAGTCAGGATCATTTAGACTTCCATACTGACATGACGTCATATTTTAATGCGAAGTTAAGAATCTTCTCTTATTCAAGTGCTTCTGAGTTAATTGTTAGTAGAGAAGAAAAAGATTTAATCAGTAAACTTAAAAAAGAAGTTGAAGTTGAAGGCACTAAGAGACTCGATTCAATGTGTAGTAATATTCCAGCTTCCTTAAGTGAAGGCTTTGCTAGAGCAAATATAGAAATGGCATTAAGTTGTTTGCAAAAGCTAGGGAAGATCACAGAATCAGTAAATCTGTCTGCAGTAAGCTCCCCTCCCGGTAGGTTTGAGCTAGTGGATAAGCCTATGGCCTTGTTCGTAATAGACTATGCTCATACTCCAGATGCTCTTGAAAAAGTGTTGAGCCAAACAAATAAGTTATTTCCAAATAGTAATATAATTACTGTCTTTGGCTGTGGTGGAGATAGAGATAAGTCCAAGCGACCATTGATGTATTTGGCAGCAAGAAAATTGAGTGGAAGTGTTATTGTTACTTCTGATAATCCAAGAACCGAGCAACCCCAAGATATTATAGATGACATCATTGGCGAGTATACTGATTCACTCTATGAAGTAGATAGAAAAAAGGCCATTGAGAAGGCTTATGAAATGGCAAAGAGCAGTTCTAATGATAAGAAAAATATCGTCGTTATTGCGGGTAAGGGCGATGAGAGCTATCAAGAAATTCATGGTATTCGCTACGCCTTTAGCGATGCAGCTGTGATTCAGGAGCTTTAATAAATGCAAGCATCATTAGTTAAAAAAGCTAAGAATATTTTAACCCAAGATTTTTCATTTGAGGGCGACTTGATTTTTTCTACAGACTCTAGAAAAATTGCAAAAGAGAATGCCTTCATCTGTCTATATGGCGAAAATTTCGATGCCTTCGATTTGATAGGCCCTAGTTTAAGTGAAAGTATAGAAATTGTTTTCTACGAACATAAAGAGGGTCGAGAAAAAAAAATAGCAGCTATGAACAAAGGAGAAAGATTTCCTGAGTTTATTGCAGTAAAGAATGTTTATGAGTTTCTACTAGAGATAGGAAGATTAAATAGTCTCGATTTTCAAAAAAACGGTGGAAGAGTAATTGGGTTAACAGGCTCCAACGGCAAAACAACAAATAAAGAGATGCTTGCCTGGCTTCTCGATGGAATAGCTCCGACTGAAGTCTTATGGACAAAGGGAAATCTTAACAACCACATAGGTGTACCACTAACCTTACTGAGGCTTAATAACTCCTATAAATTTGCGATAATAGAAATGGGAACAAATCATCCCGGTGAGATTGAGGTGCTAGCTACTGCGGCCATGCCAACTCATGGCCTTATCACTAATATTGGCCACGCTCATTTAGAATTTCTTGTAGACTTAGAGGGGGTTTATAATGAGAAAACAGCTCTATTTAGAGAAGTCGAAAAATCACCAGAAGGGTTTATACTCCTTAATCAGCTAGATCCATTATTGAAGAATTATAATTTGAAGAGCAACTCTTTTAGAATAAACAATGATGTATTTGAAATGAATGCAAAAGGCTTTACCTTAAAATTCAAGGGGAAAGTCTTGAATATTGAAAACTCTGCATTGCTTGGAAGTCATCAGAAAATAAATATGGCCCAATGCCTAGGCCTTGCTCTTAATCTCTTTCCCAATAACGCCTCTTTTCTTGTTGCCAGAGCAAACTCATTTGAGATGCCGGCTATGAATAGAGGAGAAGTTATTAAATTGAGTTCAGGTGAGGTTTTCCTTGATGCCTATAATGCTAATCCAGATTCTATGAAGGCTTCTCTTGATAGCTTTATGGCGATTGTCCACAGTCGTGGGATAGACATTAAGAACTGTGTCTTTATGCTGGGTGACATGAATGAGCTTGGAGCTGAAGCACCGAAGCAGCATAGATTGATGGGAAAAGAGCTAAAGACCTTGGGAGCAGTTAGAGTTTGTTTTGTAGGTTCTTATGCTGAGTATTATAAAGCAGGATTTGGTGAGGCAGCTCTATTTTCTAATAGTAGTGATGCTAAGAAGTGGTTTTCAGATAATAATGGCCCTTTAACTTTTATTAAGGGAAGTCGTTCTTTACAACTCGAGTCAATTTTAGATATAAAGAATTGTTAAAACCTTAAAATTGGCATATTAGCAATGCTTTACCATATACTCTATCCTCTGAGTCAGAGCTTTTCGATTTTCAATCTCTTCCGGTATATTACATTTCGTAGTGTCATAGCTTTCCTCCTTGCTGCTTTTATTTCTATTTGGTGGGGAAAGAAGTTCATTAACTTTATGAAGAAGAAGCAATTCGGACAAGTTGTAAGGGATGATGGTCCTCAGTCGCATCTCAAGAAGGCCGGAACACCAACTATGGGTGGTGTTGTGATTATTGGCTCAATACTGACTTCGATTCTAATCTGTGGAAATTTTTCAAGTACTCCTCTCGTAGTTACGCTCTTTGTCATGTTCAGTTACTTCATTCTTGGGTTCTTGGATGATTACTATAAGGTGTTAAAGAAGAATAGCGATGGCGTATCGGCCAAAGGTAAGCTGCTTTGGCAGTTTGGCACAGCGGTCCTTGCCACCTATGCTATGCTACATTTCGATATAATAGATTCAAAACTATACCTGCCCTTCTTAAAGGATTCCGTTGTTGATCTTGGTTGGGGGTATGTCTTATTTGGAAGTATTGTCATAGTTGGCTCCAGTAATGCTGTTAACTTGACTGACGGATTGGATGGGCTTGCAATTGGACCTATTATGACAAGTGCTGCAAGCTTAGGCGTTTTAACTTACTTGTCTGGCAATACAACCATGTCGAGCTATCTCTTCATCCCTTACATCGGAGGAAGTGGTGAGCTTACAGTTCTTTTGTTATCAGTTATTGGCGCAGGGGTTGGCTTCCTTTGGTATAACTCTTACCCCGCTCAAATATTTATGGGCGATGTGGGTTCACTATCCCTTGGCGGTCTTTTAGGTACAGTAGCGGTTTTGAGTAAGAATGAATTTCTCTTTGTTATTATTGGAGGAATTTTTGTTATAGAAGCACTCTCTGTGATTTTACAGGTTGGGAGCTTTAAGTTGAGGAAGAAGAGAATTTTTAAGATGGCGCCAATTCACCATCATTTTGAGTTAATGGGATGGCCTGAACCAAAGGTCATCGTAAGATTTTGGATCATAAGTATTTTCTTGGCTTTGCTGTCGATAGCAACCTTGAAGATGAGGTAGAACGAAAATGGAAAGATTTAAAAATAAGAAAATTCTAATCGTTGGGATTGGAAGAACTGGTTTTACTCTAATTAACTTCTTTAATACTTTAGAGTGTGAAATCAAGGTAACTGACATTAAGCCAATTTTTGACCTGAATAAGGCCGTTAAGAAGCTTAAGAAAATACAACCGGCCCCACAAATGACCTTTGGGGAGCATAGAGAAGAAGACTTTCTAGAAGCAGATGTTGTTGTTTACTCACCAGCTGTTAGCCCAGAGTTGCCACAGTTGGAACTAGCTCGTCAAAATGGTAAA
>CALHBL010000146.1 GCA_937930825.1 uncultured Bacteriovoracaceae bacterium | reverse complement strand
AAAGTTTGTAAAGTGAACATTCCTACGCTCAAGAGCTCTATCTGTCTTAAGGGTAACTCTATGTCTAAATTGAAAGAGAAAGACCGGGCCTATACCAAAGGTAACGATAGGATGACGGTAGAGGTAGTAGAGAAATTTTTCTAACTTAGATGACTTTTCATACTCACTATAAGTCATAGTCCAAACATCCCCGCGTCCTCTATAATCTAAATCACCGGAATGTTGGTGGTGAGCTGCATGCTCCCTTGTCCACTGGTAATAGGGAGTTGTACAAATAATACCTGTAATCACTCCTACCAGATCCCGAGTTTTCTTATTCTTAAAATAACTGCCATGCCCGCAATCGTGCATGATAATAAAAGTTCGCGTAATGAGAAGGCCGCCTAGGATGACAAAGGGAAGACCCATTAAGAGTGAGTTCTTATTCGCCCAGTAAGCACACACCATGGAGATAAAAAGAGGAATGAGTGTGTTGGCCAATTGCCACCAACTCCTAGAATCTTCATGACGGCAATAAGGCTTGGCCACTTTCTGTAAATTAGGCTTGAGTGCTGAATGTGATGTCATATTTCCCTACCCTTTACTTATACTTAGCTCGCTCAAGAATTGATTGAGAATTTCTCTTCTAAAAGGATAGCGCGAGAATAGAGATTTGTTTGTAAAACAAGTGTAAAGATAGAGAGTCCCAAAGAATGGGCCTTAAAGTATACTGGGGCTTTACTGAGGTAAGAATTTCACTCTAGACTTATTTATCCGAGTACAATAGGCGGACAAATAAGAACGCTCGTTCTGGGCGATCTACCCACTAAATAAGCTATCCCAGCAACTCATTATGCCGATCTATTTCACTCTTCACCTTTGATTTATTTCTAAAAGTAGCTATGTGAACCATGGCATCCCCCTGACTCACAAGAGGAATACTCATCATACCAATAATGATCCCAGCATCCTTAGCATAGACAGTGTGAATATTGTCCCCAAAAGGGTCTGAGATGAGGGCCAAGGGATCTCCAGTTTCAACTTGGCTGCCCATCTTCTTTAATAATCTAAAAGAGCCACTATGAGGAGCACGAACCCAGTAAGTTCCTTGAGAGATGAAGACGCTCTTAGAGCTTTCTCTTACTTTAGCTCTAGTCATTTTAGGAATCATCCCTATCTCTCTCATCACGGACAAGCAGCCCTTCACTCCGGACTTAATGACACCCTCTTCAAATCTTAGGGCCTCGCCACCTTCAAAGAGAAGTGTTTTTACTTTCTTCTTTCTAGCTGCTTCTCTTAAAGATCCATCTCTTAGTTTAGAGTCTATGACTACCGGAACACCGAAGTACTTTGCTAGCTTCTCCGTTTCAGGATCATCTAAGCAGGCCCTTATTTGCGGTAGGTTTGATCTATGGATGGCCCCGGTATGCAGGTCAATTCCATGGGTGCACTTACTCACAATCTCACTCATGAATAGTTTGGCCAAGCGAGAACCAAGGGAGCCATCAGAAGTGCCAGGAAAGCATCTATTTAAATCTCTACGATCCGGAAGATAACGGGTTTTATTTATGAAGCCAAAGACATTTACCACGGGAACTAGAATGAGAGTGCCCTTCATTCTATTCATTACTGATTTCTTGCGTATTCTCTTAATAATCTCAACACCATTTATCTCATCCCCATGAATGGCCGCACTAATAAAGAGAACAGGTCCATCTTCTTTACCTCTAATCACTTCAATGGGGATACTTAAGGTGGTGTAGTCAAAGAGTGAAGCTATTTCAAGCTGGATCTTCTTTCTTTCACCTTTTGAAATTTGAACACCATTAATTTTAAAACGAGTAGAATTTTTTTTCATTTGGGTAATCATCCTAGAGCGGAAGGCACTTTGCTCACTTACTTTAAATCAGTTTCTTGGCCATTGTCGTTCTGCTTCAAGCTACGCACCATCCGGCTTGTTAGCTGAGAGCGGAATTTCTGATTCTGTTAAATTCTCTACTTCTGGCGAGCGCCTTCTCTGTTCTCTCTTGGGAATAAGATCTTTCATAGACTCAAGTTTTCCAAAGCAGAGGAATTTATCATGGGCCAGTATTTCACGAACTGACTTCGGATTAGGAATAACTTTTCCCTCTCTATGTAAGGTCAGAATATTAATATCTCTCTTATCTAACCCTGAATCTAAAATTGTCTTTCCAATATATTCAGAGCCCTCTGGAATAGATATCTCTGTCACTCCATAACCCTTGCTGACAGATAACCTCTGCTTCAGATCGACAACAGGAAAATCAACCTGAGCAGCGATATAATCAATAAAGGAGCCGGCAATATCTAACTTAGTACACCCCTCTATTCCTTCCAATCCAGGAGAAGAGTTGATCTCCATAATTTGCGGCCCATCCTTTCCTTCGAGCATATCAACCCCGGAAATTCCAAGGCCCATAATTCGGGAGGCCCTAATCGCAGTCTCTTTATATTCTTCAGAGAGCTCAACCATCTCAGTCTTACCTCCCCTATGAACATTACTTCTAAACTCTTGTCCTTGAGCAACCCTTCTCATGGCCGCAACCACTTGGTCCCCAACAACAATGGCCCGAATATCCTTTCCTTTACTCTCAGCTACAAATTTTTGAATCAAGACATCTTGCTTCTGACTCTGTAAGAGCTCAATAATTGACGTTGCCATTTCAATAGTATGGGCCAAAAGAACCCCTATTCCTTGTGTTCCTTCTAGAAGCTTTATGACAATGGGAACGCCGCCAACGCGTTCGATGGCCGGAAGAACA
The DNA here is from genome assembly GCA_937930825.1 of uncultured Bacteriovoracaceae bacterium. Taxonomy (GTDB): domain Bacteria; phylum Bdellovibrionota; class Bacteriovoracia; order Bacteriovoracales; family Bacteriovoracaceae. The sequence goes on along the minus strand of CALHBL010000146.1, from coordinate 2,561 downwards.
TCCTTCTTATCTTTAACAAAGCTAGTAGCAGGGATTCCAATATTAAACTTACTTAGGATTTGAAAACTTCGTAATTTATCACGAGAGTTGAGAATCCCGTCTGCTGAGTTCGCACTGTAAACATCCATTTGCTGAAATTGCCTGACCACGGCCGTACCAAAGTAAGTAATCGATGAACCAATTCGCGGTAGTACGGCATCATAGGAGCTCAATTTCTTTTGGCGGTAATAGAGAGCTGGATTCTCTTTTTCGATATCAAGTCCAAACTTAAGAGTATTCAATACTTTTACCGAGTGTCCTCTTGCCTCACAAGCTGCAACTAAGCGCCTAGTACTGTAGTTTCCAGGCTCCTTTGATAGTATGGCCAATTTCATAATCTACACTCCTATTTAAAATCACCCTCTTTTGAGTAATAAGATTTACCGGCATCAACAAAGAAGGCATCCCTAAAGCTTGCTCTTCCTAAGAGCATGCGAAAGCCCATTTCATCTCTGTTGGTTAAAGTCACTTCTATAGTCCACTGTTCATCTAAAAGAACTATATCTGTTAGAATGACTGGTCTTAATTCACTCTGCCCATTGGAGCTCTTTACCTTGCGGTACTCGAGAACTTCAGCGTGACAGGTAATCGTCTTCTTAGAGTTGCGCTGGACTGGATGGACACTAAATTTGACATATTCCTTTCCGCGCTTCTTATACGCTTCTATATCAAAGGCATGAAGTGAGGAGCTTCGGGCTCCAGTATCAACCTTCATTTTTATCTTAGTGATTTCTAGATCTGGTAAAGAGGCCCATTCTCTCCAGCCTATAACCCCTTTTTCTTTCTTCTTCATATTGTGATCCTATAGTAAAGAGGCCAGTAATAGAGCAAGATTCTATCAATTCCCTAAGAACGTACACAAGGTGAAACTATACTTAATTAGCCCAGCTAAAGCCATTTTTTACGTTTAAAAAAGCCCAACATAAGAATAGCAGTGATGACAAGAACTCCCCAGAAAATAAAGTAACCATACCGATACTTTAACTCTGGGATGTACTCGAAGTTTGTCCCATAGATCCCAGCAATGAAAGTAAGGGGAATGAAGATGACTGAGAAAATAGTGAGGACCTTCATTATTTCATTTAACCGGTTATTCATCCCTGAATTATACATTTCCAATTGATCAGAGAGAATTTCATTATATATATCCGTGGCCTCAGAAGCTTGTATGGTGAGATCCAGCAGGTCTTTTAAAAAGGGAAGGGCCTCATCCTGAATATAATCTGAATCGATTCGATTTAATTTTACTATAAAGTCTTTAGTGGGTCTTATCGATTTTCGTAAATAACTCACTTCTTGCTTGAAAGAATAGATTTTCCCTAATGTATCTTTATTGGGGTTGGTCAAAACTTCGCTTTCAAATTCTTCAATCTCTTCGCCTAAGCTTCCAATTACAACGAGGTAATTATCTATTATGGTATCTAGCAGGGCATAAACAAGATAGCCGGCCCCATTCTTTCTGACTCTTCCTTTATTCTTCCTAATTCTCTTTCTTACTGGTTCAAAAACTTCTCCCGCCTCCTCTTGAAAAGTGATTAGATAATTTTCACCTAGAATAATACTTATTTGCACGCTTGTGATCATATTTTCAGACTTATTGATCTGAAACATTTTCAAACTAAAGAAGAGGTTATTCTCATACTCTTCCATCTTTGGCCGCTGCCCAGTATTGAGAATATCTTCCAGCGCTAGTGGATGAATTTCAAACTTCTCTCCAATTTCCTTAATAACGCTAGTATCATGGAGGCCGTATAAGTTAAGCCAAGTAACAGAGTCGTTCGCTTTTAAAGTAAGCGCTTCTTCAATTGTACTTAACTCTTTTTCTAAGAAGTCTTTGACGTCATAATCGATAAGCTTGATAATGACATCACTCTTTCTCTTTCCAAGAAAAATCAACTCACCAGGTATTTTCCCAATAGATTTTTCTGTATTACTTAAGAACCTGGCCATTACTCACCTCTCGTTAGAAAACTCATCTACCTTTTAAAAGTAGACTCTGTGTCTTGCTTCATTTTTTGTGCAGACATTCAACTTGGCCAATGATAACTTACTAGAGTTGAAATAAGAATGCCGAAATTAGCGTTAAATCAAAATGCTAAATTCATGATCGCTCAAGTCCAAGGCAAAGACTTGGCCCATGTAAGAGAGATAAGTGTGGAAAATATTGAAAGCCTCCTTAACAAGTTTCCCTATCTCAATGCTTTCTTTCTAACTTTCATCCTTATTTTCCTCTATGCAGTGATTAAGAGAATTTTAGTTCGTCAAATCGACAAGAATAGTAATCTCGATGCTCCAGAAAAACTTACCGCCATAAGAAAGATTCGTGATTATGGAAAAATCATTCTGATCATGTGCATCTTCTTTCTTTGGTTTACTCAATTGCAGACAATATTCATTTCACTACTGGCCGTAGCTGCGGCCATTGTTATTGCTTTAAAAGAAATTATCATGTGCTTAACAGGTGGACTGCTCATAAGAATTAATAAGTACTTTAAGCTAGGTGATCGGATAGAGGTAAATGA
>CALHBL010000145.1 GCA_937930825.1 uncultured Bacteriovoracaceae bacterium | reverse complement strand
TCACTGATGGGCTCAAGAGAAATATCATGGCCGCCAGTTTAACGGCTTCTCAAATTTTAACAGTTAAAGACATCATTCAATTTGATGTTACTTTTGCTAAGTCTGATGGCTTCTTAGAATCTACCGCAAGCACTGTCAGAGTGAACGGAGTAAGAGAAGTTGAAAGCCTTCCGGAAACACGCAGCCGCTACTCTCTTTCAACAAAGTGGGTGCACGGTCTTTCTGATTTAAGCGCCCTTAATTTAAGCTATCGCTACTACTGGGATCAATGGGATGTAGGTGCCCATACTGCCAGGGTGGCCTACCTCTTTGATATTGTCGAAGATGAGAGTTATATCGAACTCTTTGCCCGCTACCACTCTCAATCTGAAGTTGAGTACTTTGACAGTAGTTTTTCCTCGAAAAGAACATTTATGACAAGTGATTCTGATATGGCCGATTTCTCCTCTTATGAAGGAGGGGTTTTCTATGAGAGTTTGTATGATGATAAGGAAATCTTTGGTATAGAATTAGAGGAAATTACTTTAACTCATGGCCTTGTCTATGGACAAAGATCTAATGGACTAAGGCTAGGTTACTATCAATTTGGAGTTGGCTTTGCTTTTTAAGAAATTATATCTCACTCTTTTACTTATCTTTATAACTACCAACTCCTCTGCACTGCAGATGGCACCCTTCACTCTTGATCATTATGAAAGTGACCAAAAATTCACTTATCCTAAAGACTCAAAGAAAGTCACCGTTCTTAACTTCTGGGCCACTTGGTGCACAAGCTGTATTCAAGAAGTTCCTGAACTTGAAAAACTGAAGAAGGCCAACCCCAACGCAAACTTCTTGGCCATCAATGCAGGTGACTCAAAGAGGAAAATTAAGAAATTTCTTAAGAAGACTAAATTCTCCTACCTAGTACTTATGGATAAAGATAAGTCCTTTTCAAAAGGAATAGACGTCCTAAGCTTGCCCATAACAATTGTCCTAAACTCACAAGGAAAGATCGTTTACAGAAGTAGTAAACCTCCCCTTTCTGTAAATGAATACCAGTAAGCAAACACATAAGCCCTGCGAAATCATTTTACCGGCGATGGGAGGCAGCTTTACTTACAAGGCCTTCCCTCAGCAGGGAATTTCTTATGAAGATGTAGAGCAACTCTTTCATAAGGCGCACGCAGAAGTTGAGCGTATCGAAGATAAGTATACTGAATTCAAAGAAAGTGAAGTCAGCCGAATTAATGATAATGCTGGAATTAAAGAAACCTCTATCGATGATGAGACCATGAGTTTACTAGAACAGTCTAAGAAGTTCTATAATCTCTCTCATGGTCTCTTTGACATTAGCTATGCTAGCAGAAATAAGAAGTGGCGGGAGTCATCAAAGAAGAAGCTAGGTCTTTTACAGAAAATAAAACTCTACGGGCTGGTAGATTTTTCGAAGGTAACGCTTAATAAGCAAAACAGAACTCTTTTTCTACCCAAGAGAGGAATGAAGATTGGCCTGGGCGGTATTGGTAAAGGTTATGCCGTTGACCGCGCCTTCACTCTTTTAAAAAAAGAAGGAATGATTAATTTCTCAGTTAATGGCTCCGGAGATATGAGGGTACACTCTCACCCTGAAGCACCAAGGCCTTGGAAAATAGGCATTAGAAACCCCTTTCAAACTGATCCCAATATTTCGGCCGGCCTAGTTCAGATCAATAATGGTAGCGTCTCTACTTCTGGCTCCTATATTCAAAAGAGTACTGATGATCAATCAGGTCGAGATCATCATATCGTTGCTAGATATGGTATAAGTTCACCGCCTATTTCCTGCACCATTATTGCAGATGATTGTTTGAGTAGCGATGTTTGGGCAACCATTGCCATGGCAACGACTATTAGCAATGCACTATTTCTCTTAAATAAGAATGCACTCTTTGGTATTCTCATAGATCAAGAGGGGAAGTCTCATCTCACTCAAAAGGCATTAGCAAATTTTAATAAATAGAATAACTTCTTATCAAGGACCCTATGCACGCTCTGCTTCTCTTTCTTGCTTTCTTTAATTCTATACACGCCTTTGAAATCAAAGACTTCAAGATCAGGGCCCGGGAACATATGGAGTGGCATCATGTAAAAAATGAAGGGAGCAGGGCAAAGTTTAAAGGCTTAAGTAACACCATTAATATATGGTATGAAAGACCTTACGACTTCTCCTTTGGCCTTGCCCTATCGCCTCTTATCATTAGTGGAATAAGAGCAAATGACACTAGCACTCCTTATGGCGAGAAGATCCAACTCTTTAATATTGGTCTAGAGGGCAAGCTCTTTCCCAAGCTACTCCTTGATAATATCTTTGTTAGAAGTGGTATAGGCCATACTCTTTTTAGGCCTGATCTTGGCGAAAACCTTACGGGGGTAAATCTATACCTCGGAATTGGTTATGAGATACCTTTTAAAACCTTTGGACTGGCCCTAGAGTTTGCCTATCGAAGAGCATTCTTAGAAGAGGGCACAAGGGTTACCGTAGTCACCCCCTCTATTGGCTTTCACTTCTATGAAGCCTTTTAGAGCTGCCCTCTTTTAATACGAAGTATCCTGTGAGCCACAATGAGGCATACTAGAATCATAGGGATTGTGAACCTTTGCTTTCTTCTCACTATTTTGCACCCACTTCTTCTTTACCATTGGACAAGAGTAAGCATTATAGGTGCTTCCAATGTCATACTTATTAACTAAGTAAATGAGGGCCATAGAAACGATGTGATAGCTCTCACTATTTTCACTTTTTGATTTCTTTGCTGTCATATGAGAGAGCTGATCTTTTGAAAACTTCATAAGCTTAGAAATTTTAGGGTCTCTTATTTTCTCTAACTGAGAAGCAAGGTGAGCAGAAGCCTTTTCAACTTCAACTCCTTTATAGTCAAAGAAGGCCAAGTGGAGGCTCTCGTTAGCGACCAAAGCCCCTATGATATCCTTCTTTGTCTTTTCAGGCAGCTGAATTCTCGCCTTGCTGAGTGACTGATGATTCTTATGAGGATGTCCTGCTGCAAGGGTATGGCCTGACCAAAGACTAAATAGAGAGATAACGAAAGTCATAAGCTTCATTCTTGAAATCATAGCTGCGTGATTAGGATGCATATTCCTCTCCTGAGTATGTATTGATTTTTCTTAATTCAAAGTATGAGTAGACAACGGGGACAATAAATAAAGTCACTGACTCTACAAACATTCCTCCTAGGACGGGAATGGCCATAGGTTTCATAACTTCACTTCCCGTGCTCGTAGACCACATTACAGGAATCAAAGCAGCAACTGTAGTCGTCGTGGTCATGACCAGTGGCCTTATTCTGCGGCTACCAGCTTCTAGAATACACTCCTTAAGAGAAACCCAGTTCTGTGGTCTTCGCGCTTTAACGGCCTTTTGAAGATAGACCATCATCACGACACCATCATCAACTGCAATTCCAAAAAGGGCGATAAAGCCCACCCATACGGCAACAGAAGTGTTAAAGCCTCCAATCCATAAGAGGATAAGGCCGCCAGAAAAGGCGATGGGAACACCTGTAAAAACTATCGCGGCATTTCTTAAATTCTTAATTCCAAAGAAGATAAGCAATAAGTTGATAATGAGCGCCAAAGGAAGTAAAAAGAGCAGCCTCTTTTTAGACCTTACTTGAGCCTGGTACTGCCCGGCCCAAATAATAGAGTAGCCCTGAGGTATTTTAATATTCTCTTCTACTCTTTGCTTCGCCTCTTCTACAAAACCCACCAAGTCCCTGTCCTGAATATTCAAAAGAACAAGAGAGCGCAATAAACCATTCTCCGATTGAATGACAGCAGGACCAGTAACTATTTGAATAGAGGCCAGCTGTTCAATAGGTATATGCTGACCAAGGGGACTAGGTACAAGCACCTTCTTTAATTCATCCAGACGATCCCGTAGTTCTTTCTTATAGCGAACACGTATGGGGAATCGCTTTCTGCCTTCGTAGAATTGACCTATTGTCATACCCCCAACGGCCGTTTGTAGAATTCTATTAATGACACCCGTATTTATTCCATAACGGCTAGCGGCCATTCTATCGATGTCAAACTCGATATAGGGTTTGCCGGTAATTTGCTCTGCATAGACCCCATAAGCGCCTTTTACTTTCTCAATTTCTTTACCAACTAAAGCAGCTAATTTTTCTAAAGTCTTGTAATCATCTCCAAAAATTTTAATACCCAATTGAGTTTTTATACCCGTTGAGATCATGGCAATTCTATTTTCAATGGGAAATAACCAAGAATTTACCAGCCCTGGAACTTGAATGACTTCATCAAGATCCTTCATAATATCATAGATGGAGGTTCCCCTAGGCCATTCTTCTTTTGGAACTAGCTTTACGATGGTTTCAAACATAGACACAGGAGCAGGATCAAGGGCGGTATCGGCCCGCCCAAGCTTTCCAATGGCCTCTTTCACAAGGGGATGCTTCACAAGTTCCCGATCAGTATAGGCGAGTAGCTCTCGCGCCTTTGTCATACTTACATCGGGGGTTGTTACAGGCATATAGAGGATTTCTCCTTCATTCAATGAAGGCATGAACTCCTTACCAAGATTAGAAAATGCCATACCTCCTAGAACCAATATAAGAAGGGGAAGTATGATAAATAATTTCCTATGCTCAAGCATCCCATTCAAAAGAGGTTTATAAATTTTTAAGACGAATAGACTCACCTTATTCTTCTTAAGAGGTTTGAGCTCCCCCTTTAAAAGAAAGCAGCTTAAGGCGGGAATAAGAACGATGGCCACCACAATAGAGCCAAACATGGCGAGGGTCTTTGCCCAGGCCAGAGGGACAAAGAGCTTTCCTTCACTCCCCTCAAGGCCGAAGACAGGTAAGAAGGTTACAATTGTTGTAGCGGTGGCAATTAAAATGGCAGGACCGACTTCACGCGCAGATTGGATGATAATTTTAATTCTATCTTGTTCACTACACTTAGGGTTTAAGGACAAATGAGAGTATATATTTTCAGTCATGATGATACCCATATCCACCATGGAACCAATTGCAATAACAAGCCCAGATAAACTCATAATATTGGAATCAATATTTAAGACATTCATCAAAATAAAGCTTATTCCAACTCCAAAAGGAAGAGTTAATGAAATCAAAACTGAAGATCTTAAGTGTAAGAGAAAGAGGAGAACAACAATGACTGTCACGATCACTTCTTGTGTGAGCGCCGTATAAACTGTTCCTATAGTTCTTTCAATCACTTCAGTGCGGTCATAGAAAGGAATGATCTTCACTCCCACAGGCAAGCCTTTTTTAAC
>CALHBL010000144.1 GCA_937930825.1 uncultured Bacteriovoracaceae bacterium | reverse complement strand
TTTCTCCATCATACGATCGAGGTATTCTAGTTTCTCTATTGCCGGCCAATTTGCGTAAACACTCTGCCAACGTGACATGGGGGTTAGCCATACAGAGAAAGTTTCGGCCCAGTCTTCATCGGGGTGGGCCTGAGCATAGTGATCTTCTAGATGCCTAACAAAGTGTTTAGATCTTGTATTGGGAAGGTAGCTGGTTGGGTACTGTTTTGAAGTTAAGCCAAATATTCTTTGGCGGCCTTTATTCCTTCTTAAGTAGAAGGCGTTATCGATAGCGTGGCCAGTTTCATGGCGCATAAGTTTCATGGCCTCTTGGCAGGTTTCCCCTTCGGCCCTTCCTATCATCTTTGCTTCAAGTTCAATTAATCTGGGGTGAAAGAGATAGAAAGGAATGGCAAAACCAGGAGTGCCGTCAGGGGAGAACCATTCATCAGATATCCATATATGAGGCTTGAAATGGAGATCTTTTTGCTGGAGTTCGCGGTTTAATTTTCTGATTAGGGGGCATATCCATGAGTCTTCAATTGCGAAATTGAGTGAACTCATCTTCAGATCTAAGATTTGTTCATCTGTCATATTTGCTAGTGAATAAGACTTCGCTGAGTTTGGGGACACTTTACAATAATAACACTATTGTGAATTAACTCGAAGTGAAATTAAGAGAAATTATTCACTTCGGCTATTTACTTAAACTGGGCATATTGTATCTTTGGTGACCTTAGAGGTATTGTAAAAACTAAAAGAGGTAGAGTATAAATGTCGGTAGTTTGTAGTATCGCTTGATTTTAGTCTTAATCTAATCCTACTTACTCGCAATCACTCTTTTGACATACCTATAATCTAGCTTGTCTTGTTTGATGTCTTTTGCATAAATCAAGAAAATCATCTTTTTTTTAAGAATCTTTTATAAAATAAATTGCTACTAACGACTTATAGGAGCTACCTTAATCAGTTTCTTTCGACATAGGAGAGTTAATTTTAGTTTTTTAAAAAAAGTGGGAATGAAAGGGTTTGATAAAGAATATTAGACTTTGTGTGCACTTTGAAGATAGTCATTATCTCTTTGATTATATCAGTTATGTTTTTAGATTAGTGTTATGTATAATCGATTCATTAGAAAAACTAATTCCCAGAGCTAAAGTACATTAAATCTCTATGCCCTAAAGAAACTAATTATTGGTAGTGAGAATTTTTTTTAAAATTATTTTTACGCTTGGGTCTACTGGTGGAGGAATTATGAATCATTTTCGTTTAGGGACTTTAATTCTATTCTCACTTGGTACGCTAGGAATCATTAAAGGGCTATATTCAGAACTATCCTTTGCTGAGCTTGTTCAGTACGATATTACGTTTAATAGAGATCTCTTAATGATGCTCTATCATACAACTATCAAAGATCATCAACTCCCTCTTCAATATTTGTTAATACACCCGATTATTAATTCTGGGTGGGGCGGGTCTTTAATCGCTTTTAGATGTGTCTCTCTTATTTTTTCTTTAGGTACGCTCTTCAATTTCTATCACTTAACGGCTTTCTTTATTAGGAAAAGGGAGCTTCGTTTCTTTGCTCTAGGTTTATTGATAAGTAGTAGTCTTTTTATGACCTTTAGCTTCAGTGCTCGTCCCTATGCAGCGCTTATCTTCTTTGCGAGTGGACTTATTCTATCATTACTAAAATCCCGTGAAGAAGGGAATAAGCTTCTTTGGGTACTCTACTCATTGCTTTTCTTTAGTTTAATCGCTGTGACTCACTACTTTGGTGTCATTTATGGTCTATGTATTACTTTAGGTTTTCTGTGCTGGGATAAAGGTAGTTTAAGAAAAATAGGATTGACTCTAGGAGTAGTCCTTGTGGGCATAGTTATATATTGGCTTTCTAGCAAGAGCATCCAATTACGGCCTCAAAGAAACTTTCCAAGTGTAAGCAAATTAATCGGTGGCTTAAGCTTCTTCTTAGGAGGACCGTTAAGTTCATTTCTAACTGTGATTATCGTTGCGAATGAGAAGCTTTATAAGAAGCTGGACTTTTTAAAGTGTACGCTTATAGCACTAAGCCCAATTTTAATAAGTTTAATTTTTTCTTTATTATTTAAGTCTGTTTTTGAATATCGCTTTTTCTGTCCTTCGATAATCTTTTCCTCTTTGCTAATGGTTTACTTAATAGAAAGGTTAGATGGTTTTAGTGAGACAACTATTTTAAAAAAAAGAGGGGAAACGGCAGTTGTTTTATTTTTAATTATTCAGGCACTGTTTTCAGTTTCAAAAATGGTTTTTTCTCCTGAGTCAAAAGCTGCATCCTCATTTGTGAAAGAGAAGTTACATGAGGAGCAGCGGGTTCTTGCTTGTGGGAATTGCCCAAGCTTCTATATAGATAGAGATCGAATGAGCTGTATGCAGAGTTGGAGTTTTAGGTCTCAGTCTCATGCAAAAAAAGCTAGCTTAGTTATGGTTTATACTTTGAATAATAAGTTTTGCTTGGATCTAGTGGAGAGTAGTTTTAAAAAGATCAAGAGCTTTAAAGGAATAGATATTTATGAGCGCTTTTCAGTTTCTAAGTAGATGATTATTGATTAACTCGCCAGCTTTCTCTGCTTTTCAATTGTATTGTGATGTTCAAAAAACTCTTTGTTAATCTTTTGAAAAAATATGGGGAAGAAGCAAGTAGAATGTGTGAACCTTTCCCAAGTGAAGGTGAACTGCAGATTCATTTACTTTTGGATACTAAAGAGAGGAGAAATTTAATTTAATTTCTCCTCGGCTTTTTAATGGATTTTGGTTCATTTAAAATAGTGTCTTAGGGAGTTGGTTTTTCTGTAGCTTCGTTAGGCAGCTTT